>NZ_JBQKUJ010000005.1:0-262720 GCF_054968525.1 Alteromonas sp. G5_S2_22_S1
CGGCGTGAATTCTAGTTGTTGTAATATGAAAGATACTTCCTTAATCAATACCGTAATTTCTCCAAGTTCTTCATTTAATTTCTTAGAAGCAGATATTTGTGATTCTATTGCAGCTTTATGCTTTTCTCGTAGTAGGCGAAACTGCCTATCTATCCTTCTGATAGGTGCACCAGGCTCCCAACAAAAACCAGTTTGACGATCTTCGACCAAGCATGGCCCATCAACCCAATAGTATTGATCTCCTTTGATGGTGTAATCGATGGTGCTCAAATCAACTAAACTATCAGTAAAGTTATGCTTTGCAACATAGGTACTATCGCCAAGCAAATCCAACCGAAGGTTTTTTAGTGTTGCTGTAGTTTCACCCTTTATTTCACGGGCAAGCATCACCAATTTTTCTCGACGTTTATTGAGGACAGTTGATAAGAATTGTTTTGCTCGGGTCTTAGTTATAAGGTACGAAAAGTTACAGTGGGTGAGCAATTCTGCCGTGGAACTAATTGCATTATCGTGATCAAAGCAAAACTGTAACGAATCACGATAGGATATCCAGTTAGGTGAATTGCTAGTCCAGTGCTCTTGAACATCATTCATAGCTGCATTTAGATCGGAATAGGCTCTTTTTAAAAAGCCCTCCTGAACAGCGTGCCTGAGCATAATATTAACTTCAAAGCGGGTTGGCAGTTGGTCCAACTTGGACAAAATCTGTTTATTTTGGTCAATAATAAACTCGGTATTTCTCTCTATCCTATTTAAACTTTGTTTAATCTCTGCTAGGTCTTCCATAACATCCTTTTGGAAGTTTAATGTTTTAAAAAAACTCACCACGGAAGCTGCGCCACCCACGCCGGACATTGCTGTGAATGCCCCTGCGTTTTCTTCACCAAACGCATTAATCGCATCTATCCAACTCATAGCTATTCCCTTTATACACTTTTCAGAAAAGTAACTAGAAAACAGAAATTGGCCTTCCTGTTCAAACAACGAGCAGCTTTATACGCAACCATGTATCATCCGTTAGCGTCTAGAATAAGCAGGTAGGTGTAAAAAAGTAAAGAAGTCTTTGTTTAATGCTTAGTGGCAAGAACGATGGAGAAAGGCTAAGTTGTTTTTTACCCAGGTAAAACCAAACTGGCCAATCACCTGTTACCACGCACGCTATCTAAATAGATAGCCTTTAGTGTTTAACAACTTTAATTTGCACTGGTAAGGCTCTAGTTTCCCTCAGCTGTGACTTTTAGTGAGATCAATAAGTATTTTTGCTCCCCCATTCAAAATTATATATAGTTTCCGCACTGCGCAAATTTTGAGCGATAAAAATGCCAAGGACTCGAGGCGGTGTCATTTCTTCACCTCACGATGGACGAGATATCGAATATCAATTCGATACTACTCATTCTCGTCAATTACAATTGCCCAGGCCTCCATTGAAGAACCAAGGAAGAGAGGTGGATGCTTGTACAGCTATGGCATTGTGCACCGCTATGGAATCTTTGGAATTTAGCGATGGGCAATTTATGCCTCTGTCACCACTATTCAATTACTATTATGCAAGGGTTTCTACATCTAGATTAGGCCCCGTTCCTCTGAGGTTTGCTTTGCATAGGGCTTTGGTGAATGGTGTTTGTCCCTACAGCGATCATCCTTACTCTTGTACCAAAGATAATGCTTTTAAAAGTCCGACTCCCGAAGCGATTGAGAGAGCAAAGCATCACAAGATCGGCTTTGATAGAAGAACGAATAGACCTGGATATTTTCCTTTAGATAGTCGAGCTTCTCCCCGTGTTGATAGGTGGAGAAATACCTTGGCAGCTGGATATCCCGTTATTTGTGCAATTTGGTTACAGGACAGCTATTGGAATGGTCGAGGAATTTTAAATGCTGAACAGACTCGTAGTCACCTATTACACGCTGTATGCGTATTGGGATTTGACGATGAAAAAAGTGTTTTTTTCGTAAGAGATTCAAGAGGAACTGAATACACTAACAATGGAGAGTGGCCTTTGGCTTATTCTATAGTGATGAGCTCACAAGTTCATGAAAGTTGGGCCATTGGACGGTTAACTTATAATTATTAAGGAATAATAATGACCTTTAAAATTAGCTTTATAGTAGTGGTATTCTTTATCGTAACTGGATGTGTATACACACCAAAAGTCGAGCATCTTGACGATGGTGAAGAGTGGGGGGGAGGTGGAATTCTATATGCTTTACCACGGACAAGCTTTGATGTAGTTTTTGAGGTAAGCCAGGTGAATTTTGGCGCCCCAGTCTGCAAAGATCCTTCTGACGAGTTATTAAAAAGAATCGATTTAAAGAGTTCTTTGGTATCAAATAATAAAAGAACAGTACACATGGTTAAAAGCAGTTCAATGGAGGCTAAACCTGTCCCAGATAAAAATAAAGTGTATGTCATGCATTTACCTGAATCTTCAAACTGGTCTAACACAAGCTTGCAGATAACGATTAACGAAAACGGCATAATTGAATCTGTTGAGAGCAGTGCAACAAGTAAGGCAGTCGAAATTGCAAGTAAAGTGCTTGAAATTGGGTTGAGCGTAGCGGTAGGCCTTTCACCTGCGGGTGCTAAATCGGAAGACTCATTACTTCCAGACGAGTGTGAACAAGCAGTAGTAGCTTATGAAGCCTTGAAACAGGAATGGAATAATTTTAGAGCTACTGGGTTTGATATTTCTCCCGAGCTATTGGGTATCTATCGTTCAGAAATAGAAAAAGAACAAGCTGCACAGCAAGCACACTTTACAGGAAAAGTGGATATAACCTTATCTAGTATTGTTTGTCATGTTTCACCAAAAGACATGAAGTCTATTTCTTTGTTCGATGTTGAAACAAAGCAAGGATTCAAATTGCACGAAGGATGCAGGATGACAGGCGACAAAATCACTACTTCAACTGCCCCCCTACAATGCAGTGATGACGATTCTACATGTGACATCAAACACATAGTGATGAATATAAAAAACCTTGATAAGCAAAAAACTCGAAACGCCAACTTTACACTTATCGATAAAACCAACACTAATTCATCTCTAATCAAAGAAAAGGGTTTTTATTATAATATTCCCATCGAAGCTATTGTTTCGATTTCGGGACATTCAAAGGCTGCTGTGGAGGATAAAATATACGCTTTGCCTCAATTGGGTTCAGTTGGCGCGCTTCCAAGGTTTAAAGGTAATAGTCCAGCCATGACTGTGGCACTTCACCCAGAAACAGGAGCCTTAAAAACTGTTAAAGTGACCAATGATGCTGCCGATTTACCAGGCCTTTTTAGTACTGTTGCAACGGGTGCTACAAACTATCTAGCTGCCAAAGCGGCCCAAGATGCGGAAGCCGCAGAGGTAGCTGCCAAGGAATCATTAGAAAAGGATGAACTAACTATATTGACTCGTACCAAAAATCTAGCAGAAACGAAGCTCGCTATAGAGGTGGCAAAAGAGGCACTTGCGGTGTATACCAACGAAGAAAACTGAACAATACAGTCTAGAGCGTTTATTTGCGTTATTTATACAGTCATATAGGGTTCGACAATGGGCCGTAGTCTGAATTACGTGAATTGTTTTTGATGAGACTGTAACTAATTTTAGTGTCTGCCTATCTCGTTTTTTTGAGATAGGCAGGTGCAAATAAATAAAACGGTGAACTTTATCTAGCGGTATTACTACCTTCCAAGTCACAACATGGTGCGTTGTTCTATTTTTTCCATAATCCAATTTTCCACTTCATCCTCTATCCAAGCAACGGCCTTAGCACCCAATGAAACCGGCTTCGGAAAGCTATCATCAGCCATGTACTTGTATATAGTGGCGCGGCTTAGGCTGGTCATTTTTATCACTTCTTTGATTTTAATAAGTCTCATGATGTTGTTCCGATGGTTTAAGTCATCAGATAACTGAGCGGTGTAATAAAAAACGTCTTGAAAGTACTTCACACCTACATCACGTGATTGCAGACCTAACTATTGGTCTGTATTCATTTCTATAGATAAAAATAGGAGGCAAACATGCCGATTACATTCATTGCTGGTTTTATTACTGGTGTGGGTCTTTATGAGTATTTTTCCAGAGGGCAAAACTTGTGAGCCGAATACTAACAGAATCACCGCTTCTCAAATTGTTTTTGACCGGGCTTATCGCTGGGTATAACTGGGCAAAGTGGGATGGTAAACAGCCTTAAGAAGAGGGGCCATTGGCCCCCTATGCCGTACTCGTATTTTTTTGGGACCTATATCACCTATAGGCATAAACAGGAATACAGGAGACTATTATGCCTATCAAACCTTTACTTTCCGAAACATATTCAGAGAACGACATACTGGCTTCAGCCGCTAATATTTTGGAAGAAAAGTTTACCCAGACCCCAACGTTCAGCTCTGCGGCAGAAACTAAATCCTTCTTACAATTTAAAATGGCAGCATTAGAGCATGAGACATTCTGCATCATGCATTTGAACTCACAGCATCATCTTATTCAGTTTGAGGAACTGTTTCGGGGAACCATTAACGCTGCGGCCGTATACCCCAGAGAGGTCGTTAAATCCGTGCTCGCTCACAACGCCTCTGCAGTGATTCTGGTTCATAATCATCCATCAGGGGTACCTGAGCCCTCTGAATCCGATAAGACGCTTACAAGAGGCCTCAAGGCCGCTCTCGCACTGGTCGACGTGCCGGTTCTCGACCATATAGTGGTAGGGAAAGAATGTGTGTCATTTGCTGAACGCGGGTTGTTGTGTACCTAAACTATCTAAGTTCCCAATATGGTTTATTGGGAACATTGCACCCCACGTAATTCAAGGGCTCTACATGCCCATCTTCCCATTTTTTAGATATACAGAAAAAGAGGAATATAGCTATGGCAGAAGTGCACGCTGTAAAAGATAAAGAAACCATTTCACTTATTTCCCATCTACTAACTATCAGATTTAGCAAGCAGATGTCTCTGATATGGCAGCTAGGGATCAATACTGCGCTACGCGTCTCAGATCTTCTCTCCATCAAGTTTAGCGATATTAATGACAACAGGCTGACTATACGCGAATCAAAGACTGGCAAAGTGGCCAGTATCGCGCTTAATGACAAGGCGTTGGCTCTGATCAAAGATATTAAAGCGCAGTTTCCTGGTCATCAGTTTGTCTTTCAATCTTATAGAAGCCGCTACGCTCAAAGTTCAGCCCCAAAACCGCTAAGTAGAAGGGCTGTGAGTAACGCACTGGACCAAATAGGGCAAGAGGTTAGGTTACGCCTAGGGACGCACTCAATGCGTAAGACAAGGGGTTATCATCTATATCGAGAAACCGGTGATATCGCACGGGTAATGAAAATGTTACGCCACAGTTCTGAGGCGCAAACATTACGCTATATCGGGATCACTCAAGATGAAATAGATAATGACTTTCGAGAGCTTGTTCTGTGACAACCATTAAACAGTGACTGTTAACGGGATCCTACTAGTACCATAGTTGCGTACACCTAGACCAGTTGGTTTCGACTCAATTTTCGCAAAGTAACTCAATCGTTTAAACAGGGTTCGGTACTTGGTGTCGAATCCTTGCTTATTCCGTTCAATGAAATACTCACTATTGGGAGGAAAGCTCACAAGTGAGGGCTTGAAACAAAAAGGGTTGTGATAAAAATGAGTGAACAGTGCGCTCTGCCATGCGCTAATAATCTTGTTATAGAGGTTCTCTCGCCCCTCTTGAAATACCCCGAGACTTCGATAAGCGTGACCATTGAGTAATATACACACGTGATAGTGCGGCTTACCGCTATGTCCTAGTTCCCTGGTCCAGACATATATCAGTTCACTTGGGTGAACGTAGCTTGTGCTATTTCTTTTTTTGTTAGCATAGTCTGCATTGAGCATTGCTTTAAGGGATGCAAAGAAGCGGGTGATCAGATTGGTGTCATAGTAATTAAAATCATCAGGTAACCTTAAGTCTACCCTGAATGCGAATACCTTGGAGTACTTCCTAAAGGCATGCTCCAGCACTTCCACGTTTCTTTTTAGATAATTGGTGAAATAGCCTCTTTTAGAGGGTAATAATGGTAATGTCAGGTATCTCGATTGGTTTGTGATGTTCTTCATTGTCTTTATGCTCCTGAATGGTTGGATACATAAAGTGAATGTGAACATTAAAAAAATACGCCCAGTTTCAGATAATATTCATACCCTAGAGAAATGTTACTTATTGCTGCGTCAAAATGAGTTGTGTGCTATCCAGAAACATACTAAAACATGGAAAACAACGCTCTCATATTAATCGCTAAGAGAGCCGCTAAAATGCTTGTCCAACAGCCTGGCTTTTTCAACCACGTCAGACAGTTGCAAAAATGAAATATGAAGGGTCAGTATGCTCCCAAATAGACTGTGTGCCAGTTGTCGCCAGTCTCAATATTAGGGACGGCTCTACGCTGTCTATAGCGATTCTTGTGATAGAACGATTTCCTACTGATGCTCGTATCGCTTTTTCAAGTTGAGCGTGCATCTCATAGCACATTTGCACAATTAATTGACCAAGTGGGGCTGTGACCTCTTTATCAGTGTCAAGAGACTCTACGAGCGTTAGCACTTGCTTTTTGAAGTTTGAATGGTCACGTTTATTTTTAATACCTCCGGTTGTTAAAACCCATCCAATCGACGTTAAAATTACTCCTTGTATTTTGGGGATAAGAGGGTTGTGTTCATGTTTGCCAGGAGACCTGTTCAAAGCTGGTAAAGCATTGAGTAATTTCGTCAGTGACTTATCATCCTTTATCCTCAATGCTCTCAATGTTCTTTGAACCAAGATCTCCTCTTTATACTTTAAATCAAGCTTCTTTTCTTCTTGATAAACTTTAAGTGCATCTTGGTGTTCTATTAAGTTAATTAGCAGTGTTTGAGCCGATATCGAGGCATAGTCTAGCTCTAACCGATAAATTCCAGGCTCCGGAATATCCTTGTATTCAGATATTAAGCTGTTTGGTTTATAAGCCCAGTTTTTCTCTCTTCGCCCATGTCGTAAAGACGGAAATGAAAGGGCTTCGAGGTGTGACTTTCTTTCCACGGTTTTTAAATTATTCTCAATATTCCTTGGGTCTATACCTGTTAATGAAGAGATCACACTGACATGGGAGCTTGAGGCGAAACCAAAATCATCACTGATGGAAAGCACTACATATAAGAGAAGACGTTGTACTAATGTTAATTTTTGTTCTTTCGGATAACCTTCACTAAATAAAACATTAGAGTAGATCCTTGTACAATAATCTGAAAAAGAATCAATTAGAGCTGATTCAGTCAGTCGATACGTATAGGTGCTCCTTCCTTTCTGAGTTCTCTTTTTTCGCCTCTGTAATAATCGGCACTTTCGTAGTTCTTTAGTTGCCATCAAGAGCGCTTTGTCAGAAATAGACAGCGTTTTACAGATTGACTCTACTGTGGCACTAAAAGAACTGCTATGCTCTTTTTGGCAGATATCGAGAAACCCTAACAATATAAATTTGGTTGCAGAGCTAAGTTTAGCCTCAGAATTTAGTTCGAATTCGGCTGTTATCTTTAATGGGTTTAGTGCCTCTGAAGTCATTGTTTATTGGGAGCGAAAGCTAAATTAAAATTTACGATAAAGCCTAGCTGGCTATTGCTTATTTTTCAAGCTCCTTATGTTGGTAGTGAGAATTGTTCGCATTATTAATGGTTGTTATTGGTCCTTACGTTTAACATCAAATTTAACTCGATTGGTTTTGACAATTTAATATTTATAGAACTAAAAGGAATGTTCATATGAGCTTTTGGAAGATTGCTGCTGGAGCTGCAGTCGGGGTAGGTGCGATTGCAGCAGCACCATTTACCGGTGGTGGCTCTATATTAGGGGCTGTTACTTTAGCTGGTTCTCTCGCTGGTGGAGGAACTATAGCAGCAGCAACAGTAGCTGGTGTTGCAGGGGCAAGTGCCGGATACGCAATGTCTGATCAGGATAAAAAGAATAAAGACGAAGTTCGAAATAAGGCAAGAGAAGAGGTGAAAGAAGACATTGAAAAATTGAAGAAAAGAAGCCAAGAGATGTCAAGCAAGCTCAGCGAACATGAGCATTATTTTAAAGAGCTAGTCGCCCTGGCCGCTGTCGGTTTTGCTACGGCGAACTGTGATGGAAAAATCTGTGACTCTGAAAAGCTCGAAATCTTGGAATTTGTCGCAGGTGTTAATGCCAGTAATATGCCGCAAAGTGAAAAAGAATTAATAGCATCGTTTGTGGAAAGTCCTCCGAATATTGAGCAAGCATTTCGTTTAGCAAAGGAGTTGGAGAATTACGCAGAATTGAAAGAAGACTTTGAAGCCGTTATTGATTTGGTTATGCATGCAGATGGTGTGACTCATACTTCTGAGGTTAAGTTTAAAGAGGAATGGCGAAATCTGAACGCCGCGTAGTTTTGAGCTAAACAATTATGAGTGAAAAGGCAAAACGTTTTTTAGATAGAAAAAAGCGACGTAAGGCTCTCAGCGACAAGAATGGAATGTATGAAGTTGTTGATGACAAAAACGAAAACAATACTTCGGTATCGCTCCACCTTAGTGACGAAGAGTTTACATCATCTATAAAGCAATATAGTGATTCTTATAATCGCTTGAGAACAGACGTAAAAGAGCTGCTCACATGGAAGCATGGTGCAGTTGAGAAGTATTGTTCTTGGTGTCTCGAAAAAACATGGCATGGGTTGGTTGAAGCTAACAGTTTGACAAGAGACTGTTACAAGTGTAATGACTGTAAAAACTTTACTCTGAAATGTCGTTTCCCTGGCTGTGACAATATGGCCACTTTCAAGCCAGAAAAAATCCAAGCTGAAAATCAGCTTGAACTTTTGAAGCAAAGCTGGGCGAGTGAGTACTGTGCTGAACACGATGGCACCATCTCGTCATTTGATACATTGAACGATACATTAGATGACATATCGAACTTCAATCAGATCTATAAAAGTAGGAAAGTCAATGTTGTCGCGTTAACAAAAACTACAGGGATTGCCGTAGCAACAGCAGGTTCGCTGGCTACAGGTGCGTGGTTTGCAGCTCCATGGGCAGCATCGGCTTTGGGTGCTTTTGGGGTTTTGGGAGCAGCTGGCACTGGTACAGCAATAAGTACTTTGTCCGGAGCTGCGCTTACAAGTGCATCACTTGCAGCAATTGGGCCTGGAGGGGTCGTAGGCGGAGTGACCTGCATTTCTGCAGCAGGGGCGGCTCTTGGAGCTAGGAAAGGAGCTGCAATAGGTGCTGGCTATTTTGGAGACATCAATGGATTTGATATCAAGAAGATTAGAGAAGGTAAAGGACCATCAATCATTTTCATCAATGGGTTCTTAACCCAATCGGATGCAATACAACAAAATCAAGATGAAGATACATGGCTTAACTCTATTAAAACGATTTATCCAGATAACCCATGCTACATTCTGAGCTGGGAATCATCGTCTTTGTTAGAAATTGGCAGATTGTTTGCCGGGTTCTCTTCGGTTGGGGGGAAACCAGCGTTATTAAAGGTATTAAAAGGTCTATCCAAAAAGGGTTCTAGCGTTTTTACTATAGTTGATTTAATCGCCAGTATTGTAAACAACCCGTGGCACAAAGCTGTAGTAAAATCAGAAATGACCGGTGTATTACTCGCCGATATAATTGCTCGAACACTACCAAGTGACGGATTTATTTTGGCAGGGCATTCTTTGGGTGCCAGAGTTGCTTATTACACAATGGCAGCTCTTTCAACTCTAGAGGGCGCTCCGCTTATTAAACGGGTTTATTTATTGGGGGGCGCTGTGGGTAACGACGATAGTTGGCAAAGTATTCCTGCGGCGGTCGAGGGGGAAATTTATAATGTCTACTCTACGAATGATGATATTCTTCGATATGCATACACGACCGCAAGTGCGTTTTCTAGCAAGCCCATTGGACTTGGCAAGATCATCTATTCGAATTCAGTAAACAATTTCAATGCGTCTAATTTGGTTATGGGTCACAGAGAACATAAACGTATGTTTGGTCGTGTGTTACAAGCTTTACATGATAATTGAGTTTAATTGTCTATATATGCCTTTTTATTTGCCGGGTTCAAGTCCGAAAAACGACAAATAGGAACCGGTGCTACGGGTGGTGCTACGGATTTGTGTTTATTTGGCTGTTACTATCAATATCAATGGTTTACTGAGCATTTCAAGTCCGGCCCCGGCACCATTTCTTAGTTACAAATTCCAAACTAGCTTAAATATTCAATTCGCTATGAATTACTATGGTAAAATCCATAAAAATTTTGGCTAAGACCTACTATCTTGAATTCAGTTATGTCATTGCGTTTAGATGAGTTATCTCGTGCTGAACGTCCCTTTCACGCCCGTGGTAGTAAAGTAATTCGCTGCGACGTGTGTTTGCTTCCCGCGCAAAATTGTATTTGCGAATTTAAGCCTGAACCTGGCACAGACGTGGCGGTTTTGTTTTTAATGTACAAAGGCGAGTACTATAAACCTACCAATACAGGTCGTTTGATAGCGGATGTGGTTAAAGACAACCATGCGTTTTTGTGGAGACGAACCGAACCTGATGAAGCGCTACTGAAACTGTTAAGCGACGATAAATATTTTCCCATTGTGGTATTTCCACACGAATATGCTGCAGCTGAACGTTGTATTGACGCTCCACCATTGAATACCGGCAAAACGTTACTATTTATCTTTTTGGATGGTACGTGGCGTGAAGCTAAAAAAATGTTTTCGAAAAGCCCTTATTTACATTGCTTGCCAGTACTTGGCGTAAGCAGTGAAGTGGCATCGGATTATTTATTGAGAGAATCAACACATGCATTTCAACACTGCACCGCAGAAGTTGGGATAAGTGTCTTGGCGTTGGCTGAACAAAAAAAGGGGGCGGAAACTTTGGCCCACTATTTCAGTGTTTTCAGGCGGGAGTACCTTAAAGGGAAACCCCACTTACAACACAAACTCGCATTTGCAGAAGCGCAGGTTAAAGAAAACGTATAAAAAACGTCACTTTTATTTGCGAAAGTATTGTTTTACATCCACTATTTTAACTTAACAAAACATGGAGAAAGCGAATGGCATCAGTTACTTTTCAAGGTAATGCAGTTTCAACTATTGGTCAGCTACCAGAAGTTGGCGCGAAAGCACCTGACTTCACTTTAGTGAAAGCAGATTTGGGCGAAGTAACACTGTCTGAGCTTGCGGGGAAAAACATTGTTCTAAATATTTTTCCTTCAATCGATACCGGTACGTGCGCTATGTCGGTTCGTAAATTTAATGAGGAAGCGGCAAAACTAGACAATACCACTGTTATTTGTGTTTCAGCAGATCTACCGTTTGCGGCTGGGCGTTTTTGCGGTGCTGAAGGTATTGAAAACGTACTTACAGGTTCTACATTCCGCTCAACCTTCGGCGATGACTACGGCGTAACGTTTGAGTCAGCGCCGCTTACCGGTCTACTTTCCCGTTCGGTTGTTGTTATTGATACTGAAGGCAAAGTTGTTTACACAGAACAAGTTGCTGAAACAACAGAAGAGCCAAACTACGATGCAGCTATTGCTGCACTAAGCGAATAAAGCACCGCCAAATTAAAAACGGCAGTTGTGATAAGGCACTCAATTAACTGAGTGCCTTTCAGGAGAAATAACATGTCTTCGGTTTTGCTTTCAGTAGCTGAATTAGCCAGTTCAATGCAACAAAAGCCCATTACGCTTTTACGCGCACTCATGGACGATCCCGTTTCGAAAACACCGGATACGCGAAAAGCGATGGTGTTACCCGCATCAGTTGATTTTGATTTAGACAGTGAAGGAAGCGATCACACCACGGGTTTTCCCCACAGCATGCCTTCAGCCGAAGACCTTGCAATTTATTTGGGGAATCAAGGTGTAACGGCCAATACACCAATCGTTGTATACGATACACGAGGTATTTATACCGCTCCTCGAGTGTGGTGGATGCTCAAAGCATTAGGCCATAGTGATGTCTACCTATTAAACGGTGGTCAACCCGCATGGGAAAATGCCGGCTTACCTGTTTCTGAACAACAGCAGTACGGAAAGTTAACGTATCAGGCCACGCCGCGCCCGGGTTGGTTCTCAAACTCTAGCGCTGTTTTGCAGGCGCTAAATACTGATGCGCAGCTTGTGGATGCGCGCAGTAGTGCGCGTTTTAAAGGTGAAATTTCAGAACCGCGCAAGGGGGTAAGAGCAGGGCACATGCCGGGTGCGTTCAATGTTCCTTTCGATACACTACTCAAAAACGGTCATTTTCTGCCCGTAAGCGAACTAGAAAACGTATTTAAGGGGGCTCATATCGATTTGCGAAAACCTATTATATGCACCTGTGGCTCGGGAGTAACGGCCTGTATTATTGGTGTCGCTGCGCTTATGTGCGGCGCAACACAAGTGTCTGTTTACGATGGCTCATGGTCAGAGTGGGGCGCAGGTACACACTATCCTGTGGTAACAGACGAATAAAAAAAGCGCTCACCTTAACAATGCGTATTTCACCGTTAAACATATCGGTTTACAATTACCCACCCATTATTTAAATGCAGAGAAAGATGGACTGACATGCCTGCTGATAATACCTTAACGAACCCTAAAATTGTTGTGCTTACTGGGGCGGGTATCTCTGCCGAATCAGGGCTAAAAACGTTTCGAGATAACGACGGGCTTTGGGAAAACCACCGCGTTGAAGAAGTGGCCACACCTGAAGCCTTTGAACAAAACCCAAGCTTAGTCTATCGCTTTTACAATGCCCGCCGCGCCCAGCTTCAGCAAGATGATGTACAACCCAATGCTGCGCACCAAGCGTTAGCTAAATTGGAACAAGCGTTGGGCGACGATCTCATGGTAGTTACACAAAACGTTGATGACTTGCACGAGCGCGGTGGCAGCAAGTCGGTTTACCATATGCACGGCAAACTTCTGTCGGCCCGCTGCGCCATTTCGCAGCAGTCTTTTGTGTGGCGCGATAGCTTTGATCACACTACAAAGTGCCCTTGTTGTCATCGAGTAACATTGCGACCCGATATTGTGTGGTTTGGTGAAATGCCCCTGTATATGGACGAGATATACACGGCGTTAGCCCAAGCTGACATTTTTATTGCTATTGGTACATCGGGCAACGTGTATCCGGCTGCAGGTTTTGTTCAGATCGCGAAAGAGTCGGGTGCATACACGATTGAAGCAAACCTAGCGCCGGGCGCAACCAATGCGTTATTTGACCAATCGTTAACAGGGCCGGCTTCTCAAATAGTACCTGAATGGGTAAATGAACTACTATCAAATTATGCGCTGTAGGGGGCGCAACGCATGCAGTATATGAATGAATTTCTCACCATCGCACTAGTACACCTTGTTGCTGTTGCAAGTCCAGGGCCCGACTTTGCCGTTGTGGTGCGCAATAGTGTTGCTTACGGTCGTCGCACCGCCATGTTTACTAGCGTGGGAATTGGTTTAGCCATTTTACTTCACGTTGCTTATTCGCTTGTTGGGTTAAGCGTGGTTATTGCTACTACCCCATGGCTATTTACAACGTTTAGCTATGCCGCCGCCGCCTATTTACTTTACCTTGCGTTCGGTGCGCTAAGAAGTGGCCCGGTGAAGCAAAACGAGGTAGTGAACTCAGAAAGCAAAACATCGCAAATTTCAGTGAAACGTGCGGTGTGGATGGGCTTTCTCACTAATGGGCTTAACCCGAAGGCAACGCTTTTCTTCCTGTCTCTTTTTACCGCTATTATCAGCATTGAAACCCCATTTAGCGTTAAGCTTGGTTATGGCATTTATTTAGCGATTGCTACTGGGCTTTGGTTTTGCTTTCTTTCTTATTTACTCAGCACTAGCAAGGTTGCCGAGCTTATTGGTAAAAAAGGTTACTGGTTAGACCGAGCTATGGGCGTACTTTTAGTAGGGTTAGCAGCAAAACTAGTATTAGGTTAACTTTTGTTTACCATACAAACAGGCATTTGTTTTTGTGAATTGGTATAATACCGCCGATTTCCCAAAAATATATGAGAGTTGTGTGAGAGACGTAAATCCTGACCGCCTGAACAGTACGTTAGCTAAACAGTATGTATTTGATATTAAAGGGCTATTGCGCCGTGCTGCGGGTTTAACCAAAGCTAACTTTTCTTCGTTATTACAAGGCAGCGTTGTTCTGTTCTTAACCTTCGTTGTGTTAGGGGTTTTTGCGCAGCAGTACATTACGATAAACGACGACGGAACATACGTTTTTGAACACCAGTCTATCATTGAAATTGTCGCTATCTGTATAGTCGCGCCCTTGCTGACAGGCCTGTATATGATGGGGGTCTTCGTTGCCCGTGGTGTCAAAACATCGGTGTTTACGGTATTTCAGTTTTTTCCGCTTTTATTGCTGTTAGCTCTCACTCAACTCGTTAATAGCATACTGGTACAACTTGGTGTGGTGCTGCTTATTCTGCCTGGCGTTTACTTTTATCTCGCCTCGTCTTTTTCGCTGATGTTAGTTGCCGATAGGAAGCTAACACCGATTAGCGCCATCATTCTCTCTTGCCGCGTGTTTAATGCTTATTGGGCACAAATAGCCAGCATATTTGGGGTGTTCTTTTTACTGTTTGCGACAGTGCCGTTAACCTTCGGTTTCTCGCTTATTTGGGTACTTCCCTTTTATTTTAGTACAATGGGTTTGCTTTATCAGGAACTAATAGGCGAACAAGGAGTGGGCACGGACGCATCTGAAAATGATGTAAATGAGTCGAGCTTTGATGCATAAACGTGAAACATTCAAAATTGTTCTTATAACGCTAGGGGTGCTGGCGGTCATTGTTATTAACGCCATTATCTTTACCGAAGACGAACCTGATATTTTAGCAATACCCCAAACGACAAAGGCGACAAAGCCAGTTCCAGATTTCTCTGTTTACACCAATGTCAAAGAGAAAAAGGAAGCGTTTTTTGATTATCTACGCCCCGAAGTAGAAAAGCAAAATGCCTATCTCTTAACCCTTAGGCACTATGTGCAGACACTTTATAGAAAGGCATTGGCAGATGAGCCTTTAACTGAAGAAGATGTTGTAAGACTTGAGTGGCTTGAAGAAGAATATCGAGTAAAAGCAACTCAGCCCCTTAAAACCAAGTTGTTAGCGCTACTGCAAAAAATTGATGTATTGCCAGCAGAATTAGTGCTAGTTCAGGCAGCGAACGAGTCTGCGTGGGGTACGAGCCGGTTTGCCAGAAAAGGGTACAATTTCTTTGGATTGTGGTGCTTCTCAAAAGGGTGTGGTTTTGTGCCAAGCCGACGAAACGACGGCGCTTCTCACGAAGTGGCTAAATTCGACAGCTTGTCGAGAGCGACCTATACCTACATGCGAAATTTAAACAGACACGACGCCTATGCCGATTTAAGAGAAATTCGCAGTCGATTAAGGGCGAACCAAATACCTATTACTGGAGTGGCATTGGCGGAAGGGCTAATGAACTACTCAGAGCGCGGAGCCGCTTATGTGGAAGAGCTTCAAACAATGATTCGATTTAACGAGGAGTTTTTATCCGAATGAAACGCGCTGCCTTATTTTTAGCTTCATCCCTACTTGTCGGTTTTGGCATCTCACCGGTAGCTGCAGAAACGATTGACGTTGAGTACAGTCGTTTCTATAGCCATGTTAAAAAACTGGATAACGAAGATACACAAGCGCTTCAATTTGCGTTTGGTTTTGTACGCGTAGGCGAAGGGCGCCTCTGTGAAGTTAATGGCGCAGCTATAGTGACTGATAAGAAAACGATGGCACTTACTGTAAGTGAAGAAGGGCGCTTTACCGTTCCCACCGAAAAAGCCCTGAAGCTAGCCAACGCACTGGTGCGCATTGATTTAGGCGAACGTGCCAATGTGTGCGATATGTCGGTTCAACTTGAAACAAAACCGGAATACCTAAAGCAATATTATACAAAAGATGACCTTACGTTTTTGTACGGGCAATACGAAGCTTTCTTTAATGAAATGGGGAGTTTTTTGTCTTTCATGATGCCTTCTGTAAAAGGCTTAATGATTCAATTTGACGATAAGAATTTAGATTTTATTACCCCGCAAGGTGTACAGATAAATAATGGCGTATTGCACCTTGAACAAGAGTGGATTGATGGCGCAAAAGGATTGACTTTGCCTCATGCGCCCCTTCGTGTTACGGCTATGGCGTCAAGCTAGTTATTACGTAAGTAACTGATATCTAATCTGTTCGGCTAAACGCGCGATGGTCTCTTCTCCCTTCGCGCACAGCTCTTCAGCTCTGTGAAACTCCATAATACCCACGTCTGTCAACTGAGGTTCAATTAAGATATCCGGCGGATCGCCAGCCAGACGAGAGCGTGTAACGCGCGCCTGCAGGATCTCTAATGAACTGCTCATCACGCTCATTATGCCCGGTGGGTTGCGCTTGTTTACCTTGACAGGAACTTCGGTAAACTCTTCTTCTACTTTATCGATAACATCTGCGGCAATACCTTCTTCGGTTTTAACGTTTTTGGCTGCATCGGCGTTAGGCTCTTCTTTATCCTCGATACTTTTATCATCTTGTTTACTGTCGGGGGAAAACCATTGACGCAATACGTTTTGGCTTTTGGTAAAAAAGTCTTCGGTCTTACGCTGATTTTCTTCGTGATCCTGTCTTAACTTTTCAAGGCGAAGAGGCCTAAAGTCGGCATTTAGGTTAACCGCGATGACAAAATCTGCGCCTAATTGACGGCACAAATTGACAGGAACAGGATTTACGACCGCACCGTCGACTAACCAACGGTCTCCATGAGCTACGGGCGCAAAGAGGGCAGGAATAGCGCAAGATGCTTGAATGGTATCGCCAATAGGACCTGAGTTAAACACCACTTCACGACCTGTGTATAAGTCAGTAGCCACGGTCGCAAAAGGTTTAAGCATATCTTCATAGCTAGATTCACAAAACTCGCTAGCAAGCTTGTCAAAAACCTTTTGTCCGCTAGCTATGCCACCACGCCTAAGCCCAACTCCCATAAGAGCAAGCACTTGCCAGTCGCTTAATGAACACGCCCACTCTTTTAAGCCTTCCAGCTTGCCACTTGCATAGGCAGCACCAACATAAGCGCCAATGGAGCAGCCGGCAACAACGTCTATTTTAACGCCCAGCTTTTCTAAGGCTTGAATGATACCTATATGGGTCCAGCCTCGTGCTGCACCAGCGCCTAACGCAAGTCCTATTTTCATCTATTTAGGTTCCACAATGTTTACCACTTCAATCGCGCTTTCTTCGGTTGCTAAAGCAGCGTTGCTGTTTGTGGTAAAAGAAGGTTGATCAAATCCAATGTCGCCATCTTCAACGGGGCCATCTTGGGTGGTAATACCTTTAAAATCGTACAAGTTGTTATCTACTAAGTGAGATGGCGCTACATTTTGAAGAGCGCTAAACATTGACTCTATTCGGCCCGGAAAGCGTTTGTTCCAGTCTTGAAGCATGGCTTTAATATTTTGTCTCTGTAAATTCTCTTGGGAACCGCATAGGTTGCAAGGAATAATAGGAAACTCTACGGCTTGTGAATATTTTACGATGTCTTTTTCTGTACAGTAGGCGAGCGGACGAATAACGATATGCTCGCCATTATCGCTGACTAGTTTTGGCGGCATGGACTTCAGCTTTCCGCCGTGAAACATATTTAGGAAAAAGGTTTCCAACATATCGTCACGGTGGTGACCAAGGGCTATTTTTGTTGCGCCGAGTTCTTTTGCGGTGCGATATAAAATACCGCGGCGCAGTCTTGAACAAAGTGAACAGGTGGTTTTACCTTCAGGAATTTTATCTTTAACAATAGAGTAGGTGTCTTCTTCTACAATTTTGTAATCAACACCAATACGCTCTAGATATTCAGGCAATACATGCTCAGGGAACCCTGGTTGCTTCTGGTCAAGGTTTACCGCAACTATGTCGAAGTGAATAGGCGCAATCTTCTTTAAAAACAACAAAATGTCCAGCATGGTGTAACTATCTTTACCGCCAGATAAACACACCATGACTTTGTCATTGTTTTCAATCATACCGAAATCGCCTATGGCTTTACCCACATTGCGGCGAAGGCGCTTCTGAAGTTTGTTGAAGTTGTACTTTTGCTTACTTTGCGCTGCGTTTAGTACCGACGCATCAGCACTGCTTGTGCCTAAACTCATAATTAACTAGCTTGGTTCGTGATAAAGCAAGCATTATACAATAAAGGGCCTTTTCTAGACCATGCCTGTATTCTTAAATTTACGCATAAAAGGTTGCTCGTAAGGTTAATGGCATCACACACTTAACGGCGACTCGAATCCGTCTGGCTTGATAGCCAATACGTCACAATTTAGCTCATCAATAACATGCTCCGCCGTGTTCCCAATAAGCGCGGCAGAAAGACCAACACGGCCTACAGTGCCTATAATGACGAGTTCGGCGTCTAATGTCTTTGCCACTTGTGGAATGACTTTTTCAGGTAGCCCTTCTCTGACAACACATTTTTCATCTGCAATGCCGTACTTTAACGCATGGCTTTTCATTTCTTTCTTATGATGATTTTTTACCGCGTCATGATAGGTATCAGGGTCAAATTCGGGCACCTCGATAGCAATATTAAGTGGCGTAGAAGGGAAGCTATTGACTAAATTAACCTTACCTTTTAGCAAGGCCGCATAATCATTGGCGATAACGGTAATCTTGTCGTTAAGCGCAGCATGTTCTTCGTCTTCACTGCCGACGTTTACAGCGGCAATGATCTCGCCGCCTTCTGGCCAATCATGCTCTTTAACTAATAAAACGGGGCGCGGACACTTACGCATTAAATGCCAATCGGTAGGTGTAAAAATAACGGAAGCCAGGTCGTCATGCTTTTTAGTGGCTTTTACAACAAGGTCAATTTGATTCTTAAGTGTGTAATAGATAATCGATTCGTAGGCACGATTGTTCCATTCAACCACGATGTCAGTTTCACCGAAGCCTTGTTCTTTAAGCTGCCCAGAGAGCCATTTAGCATGCTCATTGGTAACAGCATCTCGCATGGCTTCTCGCTCATCTGGACTTAACATAGTGGTCATATCATAAGACAAGTCGTAAACCACCATAATCGCAGTTACAGAGGCCCCGGTCTTTGATGCTAATTCATAAGCGCGACTTAACGCGGGCTGGTTATCTCGCTCGGCATCGACTACCGCAAGGATTCGTTTACACTCAATCATAACTCCCCCTAATACGAAGTTTGGTCGTGGCTGTGTGAACGGTAACGTTCAACAGTAACTCTTACTAACTATAAACGACAATGTGGAAAACGTAAGTTGTTTTAGATCAAGTATTTTATATTGCAAGGCAAGCAACAATGTATAGTGACTGCGGCATTGGCACTAATGGGTAAAAAAGGTTTTGGAAGTAGGATTATAAAGCGCGCTGAATGCGCGCTTTTAGGAAGATAACACTATTTAACCGAGTTAGACCACGTTAGCCGTTACACACTATACTCGGGCCGTTAAGCACTTCTAGCTTGGTATTAAGGCGTTCAAAGTCCACAATCGTAATAAGTTTACCATCAACTTTAATAATATCTTCTTTTTGGAAACGACTTAATAAGCGACTGATGGTCTCTATCGTTAAGCCAAGATAGTTACCTATCTCGTTACGCGTCATCGTAAGGTGAAATTCTCTGTGTGAAAAACCGCGTTCTTCAAAACGCTGAGATAAATGAGAGATAAAATACAAAAGGCGTTCTTCAGCCGTGCGTTTGTTGAGAAGCATTATCAAATCGTGATCATGTTTAATCTCTGCACTCATAAAGCTCATAATTTGATGGCGTAATTTAGGAAACTGCATCGACATTTCGTCAAGCGTTTCGTAGGGCAACTCGCACACCATGGCGGTTTCTAGAGCCATTGTGTAACTTTGGTGCTTGTTTTCTCGAAGGGCATCAAAGCCAATGATGTCACCGGGAAAGTGAAACCCCGTTATTTGCTCTTCACCTTCAGAGTTAGTCACAAACGATTTAAATGACCCGGTTCTTACTGCATATAACGACTCAAACTTATCGCCGGTTTGAACAAGGGTATCACCTTTATGAAGGGGCTTTTTGCGCTCTATGATATCGTCGAGAGACTCTATTTCTGTCTTATTCAATGCAACAGGTAAACAGAGGTGACTGAAACTACAGTTCTGACAATGTATTGAAAATTCGCTTCCTTTGCTCATAAGACTGACTCTCTTAATGTACACATGATTATAGTACACGCATTTTCACATGAATGCGCCATAAATTAGATAAGTGGCATATATGGCCATTATCACAGCTATGACTTGTCTCACATAGCTGTGCTGAAAGCTTTGAACAAGATACTGGCTACCGGCACTTGCGGCTAACAATGTGGGTAACGTTCCCAAACCGAAGAAAAACATAATGCCAGCGCCTTGCAATGCATTACCCGCTGCCAGAGACCAGGTTAGCGTTGAATAGACCAATCCACATGGTAGCCAGCCCCATACAAAGCCGTAGGGAACCGCGCTTAACGGCGTTTTGAAAGGAAGAAATCGTTTTGATAAAGGCTGAAGCTTTGCAAACAGGCCTTTGCCCGCGTTTTCTAAGACCGATAAACCCGTCCACCATTTCCCTAAGTAACAAGCGAGTAAAAGCAACATGATGCCGCTTAGAAGAGAGAGGGCATAATTAGCAAGCGGTACGAAGTCAGCAGCTATTTTTCCAAGCGCACCGGTAATGGCCCCTGCTAGTGTATAGCTAGTAATGCGTCCCATGTTGTAGGCGAGGGTGTAGGGCAATACCGATGCCCCCTTTGGCGATACCACTCTAAGCGCTGCAACAATACCGCCGCACATGCCTACACAATGTACGCCTCCTGCTAAACCTATAAGAAAGGCAGAAAAGTAATTAATCCCGTCCATTATCTTCTTGGCTTTTTGCTGCCTTATCTTCTTGTATTTGTTTGCGCTGTTCGGCCAGTTTTTTCTCTTCTGGCGATAAGTCATCGTCAAAAAGAATGCTATAGCCTTGGCGGTCTAAATCCTCGAACTGATTGGTTTTTACCGCCCAAAAGAAAATGACAATAGCGACTGCCACAATAATGATGGCGATAGGAATTAATACGTAAATAATACTCATGCTATTTGCTCAAAAGTCGCGTTGAGTTTGTAACTACAATGATACTGCTTAATGACATACCCACAACCGCCATCCATGGAGAAAGTAAACCAGACACGGCGAAAGGCAATATTAAAAGGTTGTATCCCACAGCCCAGCCGATGTTTTGTCTTATTTTCTGTTTCACTTGATGTGAGGTTTTAATTAGCGCTGGTACAGATAACAGTTGATCGCCCAGCAATATAACGTCAGCAGCCGTTTTGGCAACGTCCGTTGCGTTACCCACTGCAATGGCAACATCTGCACTGGCAAGTACAGGTGCATCGTTAATGCCGTCGCCCATCATCATTACTTTGGCTCCCCCTTGCTGCATTTGCTGAACCGCTTCGTATTTTTGTTCAGGTGTTAAGCCGCCTTTCGCCGTTTTTATGGGCAAAGGCGCGGTTAGCGTATCAACGTTTTGTTGGGTGTCACCACTTAATACCGCAAGGGTATGGCTTTGCGACAAGATATCTAGAGTTTCATGGGTATCGTCACGAAGGGTGTCACGTACTTCAAAAGCAGCAATGATTTGCCCTTTTACTGTTAAAAATACATTGGCTGATGGGTAAGTATCTGATGATGGTAAGTTAGCCAGGCTAAATGCGGCAGAGCCCATTGAAAAATGTGTATCATTGATTACACCGCTAATGCCACCCCCAGGCGTTACGGTAAAATTATCCACCTTGTGTGATACCTTACCGTTAAAGGCCTTCGCGATTGGGTGTTCGGAACGAGCTTCAAGCGCGCAGGCTATCGCCATAGCGCTTTCGCTATCAATTCCGTCAGCAAACCACGCATTGGAAATCGTAAACTTGCCTTGAGTCAGGGTGCCGGTTTTATCCAATGCTATGGTGTCGATATTAGTGATCTGCTCGAGGGCGTCGGCGCGTTTTAGCAAAATGCCTTGGCGGTTTAATTTCGCCATAGCGCAGGTTAGCGCTGAAGGCGTGGCTAAACCTAACGCGCAAGGACAGGTTGCTACCAGCACAGATATAGTGATCCAAAAGGCATCGTCACTGCCGTTTACGTACCAAAACCCGTAAGTTAACGCTGAGATAACCAGTACGGCGCTCACGAAATAACGGGAAAAGTTATCGGCTAATTGTGCCGCTTTAGGCTTACTCGCCATAGCGCTTGCCTGAAGGCGGACAATTTGATTTACCAACGCATTTTTAAGTGTCTGAGTAACTTTTACCGTTAATGTGCCGTCCTGACAAACAGTACCGCCATAAACGGTGCTATTGGCTGACTTTCGCACCGGATTGAATTCGCCGGTAAGCATCGACTCGTCAACGGCAGCGCTCCCTTGTGTTACCAAACCGTCTATGGGAATGGTTTCCCCTGGCTTAACCAGTACAATGTCATCTATTTTTAACTGCTTTGCTAAACATTCTGTTACGCTGTCGTTAGCTTCTAGCTTAGTGGCAGACACAGGCACGTATTGCATCATATTGGCGGATATTTGCGCAGCACGTTGACGGCTGCGATGCTCTAAAAAGCGACTGAGTAGCAACAAAAAGATGAACATACAGATCGATTCGAAATACACTTCACCTTGCTCTAGTACCGTAGAGCGAATTCCCGCAATATAGGTGCCGAAAATAGCCAGTGAGACCGGCACATCCATATTAACTGTTCTTGCACTTAGGGCTTTTGCTGCGCCTACATAAAACGTACTGCCTGAATAAAGCACTACAGGGGTGGTAAGTGTCAGGGCTACCCAGTAGAAATACTGACGAGTTTCAAGTTCTATAGCCCCGAACCAGTCGAAATAAAGCCCGGTCATTAGCATCATCACCTGCATAGTCATGATGCCGGCAAGCCCCAGTTTTTTTAAAAATGTTTTTTGTTCTCGCTTATAGCTGGCTTCGTGTTCATCGGGGTGGAAAGGCGAGCCAACGTAGCCGATTCGTTTGAGCGTAGAAAGAATTTGGCTAAGTTTGATTTGAAATGGAGACCAAGTAACCAGTGCGCGGCGCTCTTGTACGTTGACCGCCACTTGCTTTATGCCTTCTACCTTAGACAGCTGCTTTTCAATAAGCCAGCCACAAGCAGCACACGTAATACCCTCAAGGGTCAGTTGAATTTGTTTATCTTGACCTTCCTCGAACACAAATTCTTCTTGCAGTGACGGGTCGTCATAAACTTTTGATTTATCGAGGGTCTCAAGAATCCCATCGTCAGATTTTTGCGCAGGCTCAGTTCTGAATTGATAGTAGTCTTCAAGCCCGTTGTCTACGATTGCTTCGGCAACAGCTAAGCAGCCTGGGCAGCACATATCGCGCTGCTGACCTAGAATAACTGTATTAAACTTTCCTTCCTCGTGACTCGCAATGGGCAGGCCACAGTGATAACAGTCGTGCGTGGCCATTATGGATTGAATTTCATTTTGCCAGCGTGGGGAAGGTAGAGGATATTTTGAATTTTCCAGCTATCGTCAATAGGCGTAAGTGAGACCCGCCACTTGCCGTCGAGGCTTTCTTCAACATACCCTCGGTAGATACCACTAGCATCGCGGCTAAGTAGTACGCTGACATCACGCTCTTCAAGCGTTACATGATAGAAGTTAAGTTTCACCGCATTGCCGTCTTGTGGAATGCCAGAGTGAAACTCAAGGGCAATACTTCCATCTTTAATGGTTAAGTCGGTAGTGATATTCATGCGACGGGCTATGGCTTCTTTATCCAAGCGCGCATTAATCGCTTTCCCTTCTTTGTAGTAATCGTCGACCACTAAACTATCTTCAGTGGAAATGGCTAGGTTTAACAGTACACCACCCATAATAAGGGTAATGATAGGGACGGCAATTAAAAACCAGGGCCAAAACTCTTTATACCAGGGTCTATTCATTCAACTTTTCTCGTGGTTACTACGCTAACAACATAGGTATTAATACTGCTTAAACAGAACTCAGTTAAAGCAATAACCATAACTATGGCGTTGGATATAGGCATTTATACTATTTACGTTAGTTAAAATAGGATGTGTGCTACGTGCTGCTAAGCGACAAATACGCGTTTTATAACGTTGTAGCGTACGCAAATTATATGTCTGTATTTTCTCATAAAAAAAGCCCCGTAGTAACGAGGCTTTTTGAGATATTTAATGATTTAAATCATTAATCATTTGAAAGGCTGTAAACGTACGCCGCAACTACGTGAATTTTATCATCACCCAAGGTTTTCTTGAATGAAGGCATTACACCGTTACGACCATAAGTTAGTGTTTCAGTGACCGCTCTGTGGCTGCCGCCGTATAGCCAGATATTGTCAGTAAGGTTTGGTGCACCTAGTGCCTGATTACCTTTACCGTCCATACCGTGACATGCCGCACATGCTGCGAAACGCGCTTTACCCGCTTCAGCAAGCTGTGGGTCTACATCGCGACCGCTTAAGCTAAGTACATAGTTAACGACTTCTTCGATACCGTCTTCACCCATAGCATCAAGCCATGCAGGCATTGCTGCTTGACGACCAAGCGTAAGGGTTTCTACGATTTTCGCACCTGAACCACCGTACAACCAGTCGTTGTCCGTTAGGTTAGGGAAGCCGCCATTCTGACCACGTGCATCTGAACCGTGACACTGAGAGCAGTTTTGTAGGAATAAACGCTGACCTACTTTATTTGCTTCTGGGTCTTTAGCCAGTTCTTCAACAGGAACTTGCGCGTAGGCTTCGAAGATCGGGTCGAACTTCTCAGCAGCGAAATCAAGTTCACGGTCATACTCCACTAGGTAGCCTTGCTCTTTTGCGTCAATACGCGCCTGAACTGACTCTTCTAGCGACTGAATATTTTGGTTAGAACTCTTCCAACCCAAAATACCTTCATATGCACCTAGGCCAGGATAAAGCGCTAGATATAAAAAGCCCCAAACGATGGTCATGTAGAACATAATTGTCCACCAGCGAGGAAGTTGATTATTCAACTCCTCAATACCATCGAATTTGTGGCCCATTGACTCACCTTCAGGTACACCGGTCTTGTTCGCAAGGGTCCAGCGTAGAAGGAAGTAGCAACCAATGATTAACCCTAGGGTTATCACTGAAATCCAAATTGTCCAAAACATACTCATGAGTTCGAGACTCCTGCTAATCTTCTTTTGATTTTTCTTTTTCTTCGTCTGCAAACGGTAAGTTTGCTGCTTCGTCGAATTTCTTCTTGTTGCGGCCGCTAAACGCCCACCACACAACACCGATGAAGCTTACAAAGACGATGACAGTAAAAATGCTGCCTACAATTCCTTGATCCATATTATTTCAAATGTGTGCCAAGAGATTGTAGATAAGCAATAAGGGCTTGCATTTCCGTTTTACCCTTTACTGCCGCTTTCGCACCCGCAATATCTTCGTCGGTATACGGAACACCAAATCCACGGAATACTTCCATTTTTTTAGCTGTTAACTCGCCGTCAAGCGTGTTTTCCGCAAGCCAAGGGAAACCTGGCATGTTCGACTCTGGTACTACGTTACGAGGATTAAGCAGGTGAACACGATGCCATTCATCGCTGTAACGACCACCAACACGTGCAAGGTCAGGACCAGTACGCTTAGAGCCCCAAAGGAAAGGGTGCTCCCATACTGACTCACCAGCAACGCTGTAGTGACCATAACGCTCTGTTTCTGCGCGAAATGGACGGATCATCTGACTATGACAACCTACACAGCCTTCACGAATGTAGATGTCACGGCCTTCTAGCTCAAGCGCGGTATATGGACGTAAGCCTTTTACCGGTTCCATGGTTTGCTGTTGAAACATCAACGGCGTAATTTGCACCATGGCACCAAAGCTGATAGCGATAAGAATTAATACCGTTAACAGACCGACATTTTTTTCAATTAACTCATGTGCGTTTTTCATTATTCGTCTCCTTAACTACGCTGGCTGAGTCGCTGGATCTGCAGCGATACTGCCTTTAGGTGCACGAACGGTTTTCCATGTGTTGTATGCCATAATGAGCATACCCGCTACCACGAAACAACCACCAATGAAACGAACCACATAGAACGGCTTAGACGCTTCTAATGACTCAACAAAGCTATAGGTTAACGTACCATCAGCATTTACTGCACGCCACATTAGACCCTGAAGTACACCAGACATCCACATTGCTACGATGTATAGAACAACACCGATAGTAGCGAACCAGAAGTGCACGTTAACTAGCTTGGTGCTGTACATTGCACGCTGACCAAATAGCACTGGAATTAAGTGGTAAATTGAACCAATTGAGACCATTGCTACCCAACCTAGTGCGCCAGAGTGTACGTGACCAATTGTCCAGTCAGTGTAGTGAGATAATGCGTTAACGGTTTTAATTGCCATCATTGGGCCTTCGAAAGTAGACATACCGTAGAAAGACAATGAAACAATTAAGAAACGCAGTACTGGGTCAGTGCGAAGCTTATGCCACGCGCCAGATAGCGTCATGATACCGTTAATCATACCACCCCAAGATGGAACGAATAAGATAATAGACATCACCATGCCTAGTGACTGAGTCCAGTCTGGTAGGGCAGTGTAGTGAAGGTGGTGTGGACCAGCCCAGATATACAGAGAAATAAGTGCCCAGAAGTGAACAATTGAAAGTCTGTATGAATAAACCGGGCGACCAGCTTGCTTAGGCACGAAGTAATACATCATACCAAGGAAGCCCGCAGTTAGGAAAAAACCTACCGCGTTATGGCCGTACCACCACTGCATCATAGCGTCTACTGCGCCTGCATACAGTGAATACGATTTAGTGAAAGATACCGGAATAGCCATGCTGTTACCAATATGAAGAATTGCAACAGTTAGCATGAACGCACCTAAGAACCAGTTCGCTACATAAATGTGCGAAACTTTACGGATTACTAGGGTTCCGAAGAAGTTGATGATGTAAGCGACCCAAACCAGTGCCAAAAGGATGTCAATTGGCCATTCTAGTTCAGCGTATTCTTTAGTGCTGGTTAAGCCCATAGGTAGGGTAATTACAGCTAAAACAATAACGGCTTGCCAACCCCAAAAGGTAAATGCGGCAAGTTTGTCACTGAACAGTCTTACCTGGCAGGTACGCTGAACGATGTAGTACGACGTTGCAAATAGCGCACAGCCGCCGAAGGCAAAAATAACGGCGTTAGTGTGCAACGGACGCAAACGTGAGAATGTTAGCCATGGTGTGTCAAAGTTGAGCATAGGTGCAAATAGTTGCGCGGCAATAAATACCCCTAGGCCCATACCAATGATACCCCAGACTATGGTCATGATGGTAAATTGCCTAACTACTTTATAATTGTAGTCAGGTTGTGCTTGGCTTATTTCACTCATTTTAATGAATCTTCCACTTCAAATGAACTATGGTCTCCAACTGCCGGAATAGTACGGTCGAGACGTGTATCAGCTAAGGAATAACGCTTCACACCGAGCTCGGAAAGAGTAATAATTATTGTCTCCAAGCCAGTTGGTACGCGGATGATAAGGTTTTTAA
This sequence comes from Alteromonas sp. G5_S2_22_S1, assembly GCF_054968525.1. Lineage (NCBI taxonomy): Bacteria > Pseudomonadati > Pseudomonadota > Gammaproteobacteria > Alteromonadales > Alteromonadaceae > Alteromonas > Alteromonas sp. G5_S2_22_S1. The sequence continues at coordinate 27,626 of NZ_JBQKUJ010000005.1, forward strand.
TTACAAAAAGATACCATAAACTACCTAAGGTTGATCTCCATCAATGAAGAAATATACAAAATTTAAGAAATGCTAAAAAAAAATAACAATAAAAGATCAGAATTTTTACATTCTCAACTGCCGTTGCTCGCCATCATCGTAGTCGCGGTGTGTGTTTATCTTGCGCATGAATTTCAATCATCAGCGATGAACGAGAACGTACTTATTAATGGAATAGGAAACAGCTGCAACTTTGTCAACGAAACTTGCGAATTCTTAATTGATGGCGAGGTGGCCATTGCCACATTTTCAACTATGCCTGAACCTGAAGAGTCGGTAACGTTGAAAATTTTAATTCCTGAAAATCAAGAAATCGAGAGTGCCTGGATTGAAGGGGTAAACATGTATATGGGCAAAATTCCCGTGCTGTTAGATAACGATGGTCAAGGAAAGTGGTCAGGTTGGTTTATGTTAGGCAGTTGTAGTGAGCCAGTTATGAAATGGCAATTGCGGTTAAATATTGAAGGAAAGGACAACCCCCACTATTTATATTTTGTGACGCAACAATAAGTATGGCAGCACAATAGATAACGGCTGCGCGATGCAGCCGTTATTACTTTACTATGTTTTTTTCACAACTTACATTTGCGACTGTAAGTAGTTCGAAAGGCCAATTCGCTTAATCAGCCCTAACTGTTGTTCTAACCAATGCGCGTGATCCATTTCTGTGTCATCAAGAAGAACAATAAGCATGTCGCGGGTCACGTAGTCTTTCTCAGTTTCACAAAGCGCGATGACTTCACGTAGTTTTGCGTCAACTTCGTATTCCACACGCAAATCGCTCTCAAGCATTTCTGGTACGTCTTTACCCACTTTAAAGCCTGTGCGCTTTGTCATATCAGGGGTGCCTTCCAAAAACAGCATGCGCTCTATGAGCTTTGTTGCGTGACCGCGTTCGTCATCAAACTCGTGATCGATTCGCTCATACAACTTATTCAACCCCCAATCGAGATACATTTGAGAGTGAATAAAGTATTGGTCCATGGCTGCTAGTTCGTATGAAAGCAGCTCATTTAAGCCATTGATTATTGCTTGATTGCCTTTCATTAGCCATCTCCCATTACTTGCGCTTGCAGGTAGTTTTCAATACCCATCGCATCAATCTGATATTCTTGCGTTTCAATCCAGTCTAAGTGCTCTTCTTCATATTCAAGAAGGTCTTCTAATAAATCGCGAGACACATAGTCTTGTTTCTCTTCGCATAATGCGATGGCTTCGCGAAGTAGGGGAAGCTGCTCTTTTTGAAAACGCGCATCGCACGACAGCATTTCTACGGTATCTTCACCAATATAAAGTTTACCTAGCGCTTGAAGGTTAGGTAGCCCTTCTAGGAAAAGAATACGCTCAATGAGATCATCGGCTTGCTTCATATCCTTGATGGACTTCTTGTAATTCTTTTCGTTTAACTCGGAAAAGCCCCAGTTTTTAAACATACGGGCGTGCAGAAAGTATTGATTTATCGAAGTAAGTTCGCTTGTGAGCACTTCGTTCAATTTTGCAACTACTTGTTTATCACCTTGCATTGTGTAAACCCTATTGACGTATTTGCCGCAAGTATAGACTAATATTTGTGATGCGTCAAAATTCCTTTGAAAAACAGCCGCTTACAAACGATAACGTTTCTCAATTCATCCATTGTTCGCATTTAGAACTGCATCACTGTTGCGCATGAGCATAGGCAAGGCTTTCTTCCGCAAAACCCAGCCCAGCTTCAGTGAAGAAGTTAAACACTTTATCTACGCCATTTTCTAGTAAATGAGACACTTCATCTTCGTAACGAGCGATAGCTGCGACCTTGCCCGTATAGCCTGCATTTTTGAGCTGGCGCGTAATATTGATGGAATCCTGAATTGACGGTAACGCCAGTAAAACAAGCTGAACTTGTTGTATATCAAGGTTATCCCACAGATCAACGTCTTCGCCATCACCACAAATTACGTTAAGGCCTTCGCTTGCCATTTCTTTGATTTTAACTCTGTCAGCATCCATGCCCCATACGTTTACTTCACTTAGCTTAGAAAGCGCGTTAAATGCTCCACGGCCTACGCGGCCCATTCCTAAGACTAAAAATTCGGCATTGTGCAAAGTAGGATAGATATCTTCTTTTAATCGTTCAGGCTTCTCGAAGCGTTTTATTGTTTGTTTGTATTTGTGATAGCGAGAATGAGAATTGCGATACAGCACGCTGGTAAAAATAAATGAAATAGACACTGCAAGCGCTATAACCACTAACCACGAATTAGCCAGCAATCCAAGCGATACAGTAAGTGCGCCAACTATGAGCCCAAACTCGCTGTAGTTTGAGAGCACTAAGCTACTTAAATAAGCCGTACGGCCTCTTAATCGCAGTGAGGTAAATAGCCCGAAGAAAAGCGCTGCTTTAAGAGGAATAAACAAGCAGAATACGATGGCCAGCACTATCATATTTAAATCTGGAAGCGCTGTTAGCCCTATAGTGAGGAAGAACCCAATTAACAGCAGATCTTTAAAGCTTAATAATGATTTGGCAAGTTCTGATGCTTTTTCATGCTGCGCAAGCAAAATACCAAATATGAGTGCACCCAAATCGCCCTTTATATTCACCAGTTCAAATAAATGATATCCGCCGAGCGCTAGGATGAAGCCGGTGAGTGGTAATAATTCACCGTGTCCTGATTTGTTTATCATTTTGTTTATGAGTGGCATGGCGGGGAATAAGGCAAGTAATGCAAGCGCCCATACCGAAGGAAGCTTGCCTGTGGCTACGACCAAAAATATTACGGCGAACACGTCTTGCATAACTAAAATGCCAATAGCTAAACGCCCGTGACGGGTTTTGCTTTCACCACTTTCTTCTAACACCTTTACCACGCAAACGGTGCTGCTAAAGCTTAAGGCAAATGCAATAAGAGCAGCACTTTCCCAAGTAAGACCGTCTACAAAATTAGCTGCTATCGTCCCCATAGCAAATAAACAACAGGTAATTACACCTACCCAAACTAAGGTATGTGTGATGCTTCCAGCCCAAACCTCGCGACGACTCAAGTCACGAATATTGAGCTTTAACCCAATGGTGAAGAGCATGATAGTAATACCCAAATTAGCTATTTGGGTTAAATCTTCGGTTAAGGTATAGCCTGCGAAATTTAATAAAAAGCCAGCAACGAGATAGCCGACAAGTGGAGGAATGCCGATAAGCTTAACCGTTAAACCGCACGCAAATGCGAAGAGAAGAAATGCATACTCCATGAATTACCTTTCAAAATAGTTATACGTAAAAACCGTAGCCTTTAATAAGGGTACAACACTTTTATATCTGGATAAGCTATCGATTTTTATTATTGATAGTGGTTATCAGATACCAAGTGTTTAAGGTGTAAATACTTTCTGTAGATTAACATGCAATAGCTTGTTTTCGCAGCTAAAAAGCGTGTTTTTATTGCTGAGTATTTTTTCTGTTATATGCGTGTTCTATCGCACTAATGGTAACGCGTAACCGATAGGTGTGCCTAATAGGTTGTTCAAATTAAGTTTTCAAATCAGCTATTTACCGCCAAGGCAAATCTAGATCTCACTTTTGGGTGTATTGAAGAAGGTTAGTGGCTTAGTATACAAATAAAACATGACCAAAATAAAGAAGGACTTTAAATGCGTATTACAATATTAGGCGTGCTTAGCATGTTGGTTGTTTTTAATGTAGCAATTGGTTTGCTTTGGACTCCAATTTGGTGGTTTCTGTTACTCTCTGTCACCCTTCTTATTTTTGGCTTATACGACGCGTTTCAATCAAAACATGCCATATTGAAAAACTTTCCATTGATAGGTCGAGTCCGATGGACTGTTGAAGGCCTTAGACCTTATATACAGCAGTATATTATTGAAACCGATACGGGTGGCGCGCCTATATCGAGGATGTTTCGGTCAATTGTTTATCAGCGTGCTAAGAATAGCCGCGAGACTATTCCATTTGGAACGCAACTCGACACCTATAAAGAGGGATATGAATGGATTGGCCACTCGTTATCTGCCCGCGAAGTTGAGGAAATGGATGAAAACCCCCGCATTACTGTTGGCGGACCACATTGTAAGCAGCCCTACGAAGCCAGTGTGCTGAATATCAGTGCAATGAGCTTTGGCAGTTTATCTAAAAACGCAGTACTTGCCCTAAATAAAGGGGCGCAGAAAGGTGGCTTTTATCACAATACCGGTGAGGGCGGTCTGACGCCCTACCACTTAAAACATGGTGGTGACATCGTTTGGCAAATTGGTACGGGTTACTTCGGCTGTAGAACCAAAGACGGCGGCTTTGATCCTGACGTGTTCAAGGAAAAGGCACAGTTAGACAACGTTAAAATGATAGAAATAAAATTGAGTCAAGGCGCTAAGCCAGGCCATGGCGGCATTCTTCCTGCGTATAAAAATACCCCTGAAATCGCTGAAATAAGAGGGGTAGAACCGGGGACTCAGGTTGATTCTCCGCCACGACATAAAGCGTTTTCGACGCCATCGGAGATGATTGATTTCATTACTGAGTTACGAGAGCTAAGTGGCTATAAGCCCGTTGGCATTAAATTAGCGCTTGGAAGGAAAAGTGAGTTTATTGCTATGTGTAAAGCCATGGTGGAAAAGGGCGTTACCCCCGACTTTATTACCGTAGACGGTGGCGAAGGTGGAACTGGCGCGGCTCCATTAGAGTATACGAATTCCATTGGCTTTCCCCTTCGAGAAGCGCTGGCGTTTGTAGATGACTGTCTTACTGGTTTCGACCTTCGGAAGAAGGTTAAAATTATCGCATCTGGAAAAATAATTACGGCGTTCCAACTCGCTAAAAACCTAAGCTTAGGCGCCGATTTATGTAATAGTGCGAGAGGCATGATGCTAGCTTTAGGCTGCGTTCAATCACTGTCTTGCAATACGAATAAGTGTCCAACTGGCGTAGCAACACAGGATCCAAGACTTGCCCGCGGATTAAATGTAGAGGACAAATTTGAAAGGGTTTACCGTTTTCATAGAAAGACAATTCACGCACTGATGGATATTTTATCTTCTACCGGCCATGTTAAAACCAGTGAGCTAAACCGAACTCATATTTTCAGGCGGGTCGATCAGTGTCACGTCGCGCGCTATGATGAGATTTTTCCGTTAGTGAAAACCGGAAGCTTCCTTACTGATGAGGTACCTGAACGGTTTAAGCTTCACCTTAAAGAGGCCAATGCAGAAAGCTTTATGCCGTGTAGTTTGTTAGCTGAAATTGAAAAAGAAACGAAAGACGTTTCGTAAAGCGCTACTAGCAACGAGAACTGTGATTTCATGAAAAGGCATTTACACTCCTGGCCAATTTCTCTAAGACCAGGCGTGTACGTGCTTTTTTGCTATTCCACTTTCTTTTCTGGAATACGTAATTGATAAAGACGATAGTCACTGGTTCTATAAGGTGAGACTTTATATTTTGGTTGAAGGTATGCCACCAAATCTATGAGCTCGGAAACGGTGAGTTCGTCATTAACAACGCGCATCAAGGAAACACCATCTTCACTCGTAAAGCTTGCAGGCTGTCGGGGTGTCAATTTGTGTGAAGGATTGATGATGCTTGTCACAAGTTCTGCATAAGTCTTAATTCTGCCACTACTTCCGCCTAGCGGTATAGGTTTAACCAACAAGTATTGGGCGCTGCCATCTTCGCCTTCGCCAGCAATTCTATGGCAATCTTGGCACTGATATTTTTTAAAAACCAGATAACCTTGTTCCGCGTTGCCTTCGGGTAAACTAAACCCTCTGGGTGATTTTGCGCCTTGCTCACAGGCAAAAAGCAGAAGCGTAGCTAGCAGTATGATTGCGGTCTTCATCACTTATTCCTTCTATTATTTTACTATTAAATGATAGCTCAAAGCTCAGTTGATAAATTTAGTATGAAGTAGCTGTTGGAACTTATATTGACCTAGCGCAAAGTATTAACAATAAACACAAGATAATCTTTTGTTATCAAGTTTACGCAAAAGCAAAGCGATTATTTGGCGTTAACTTTTTATCACAACGGGAGAAAAGCTATGCAAAGCTACAATACGATTTTAGTACCTATAGATGTGTATTCTGATTACAACGTGGTAGTAGAAAGAGCGATTTCCATCGCTGGTAATAGCCATAAGCTCCACTTGCTATATGTCGCATACCCCCAAACTAATATGGAGCCCTACGGTTTCTTTTTAGAAAAAGATTTTTCACAAGAGGTAAGAGAGCAAGCCTTAAGGCAGCTAAAAGATGTGGCAGCAAAGCATGATATTCCCTATAGCCATGTCAATGTTGAAATAGGTTCGCCCGCTGATGAGATTCACCATATGGCTGAAAAAATTAACGCCGATCTCATTGTTGTAGGCACCCATGGTCAAAGTGGTTTGCGGCTTTTACTCGGTTCAACCGCAAATGCTGTGCTTCACGGTGTAAAAACAGATGTGTTGGCGGTAAAAGTATAGCGATGTCATTCGACTGTCATGAAGCTTCGCTAGCGTGATGATTTTTGTGGGAACGAATAATACTAAAAATGATCAAACGGACAGGGTTCTCTAGGCTTCTTTTTGCAACCCATTATTCAATCAAAGGGCTGCGTGCCGCATTTAAAAGTGAGGCGGCGATAAGGCAGGAATTAATGGCGATGAGCTTATTAGTCCCCACGGCTTTGCTCTTGAACATTTCAACGGTAGAAAAATTACTGCTTATCGTGTCGTTGTTTATTGTCTTGATCACAGAGCTTCTCAATACCGCGATTGAAAAGCTCTGCGATCATATAACAACCGACTTCCACGAACTCATTGGACGAGCAAAAGATATTGGCTCGGCCGCTGTCTTCGTTAGCCTCTTGCTTGCTATTATTACTTGGTTATCAATTTTATGGTAACCAAGTAATAATACGTGGGGTTATTAAAGCGACTTTATTTTTTTGTCACACGACTCATTAACTAACGTTCGAATAGTGCTGTCTAAATTCTTTATGTGCGAATAGTGAATTGAAGTTTCGCCACCCTTACTGATGTCTTTAATCGTAAATACTACATCGTCATCTCGTGAGGTAACGCAAATGCGTACGAAATCATCAGACTGTGCCAGTGGTACATGAAGATATAAGGGCTCATTATGAGAGTTCAGATACTCAACCGCTGCTTCTTTCGATTTAAAGGGGTCTTGTTTCTCTGGTTGAACATGCCAAGACGAAGAGGGAACGACTAACTCTGCCAGTAGTTTGCCGTGCTTTGTATCGATTCCGCTACTCATATATAACTCCTTTACGTAAAGCAAAAACATGTCGTACTTGAGGTGATTGAATACCTACACCGTACGCAAACTAGATTCGATAATGTATGCAGTTGTTACGCAGGGAATACGTATTTAGATTGGTAAAGATAACAAAGCGTTGCAGAGTAGGGTGCTGTTGGTATTGATCAATGTTACGCGTAACCATTTAACGAAAAATACTTTATTTATTTCAGTGGGTTATCGATTGCGTTTGGCGGACAATTTCGCCATGCCGCCCCGTTTTACATTCGCTTGTTTAGTATAATGCCCCGGCATTTCTGGAGATTGCCAGCCCCCGGCAAGCTGCAGTTCGGGTAAAGATGCGCCATCTTCTGCAAGCGATACTGCGCCGCCAACGCGACCACTGTGTGGCGTAATATTTTCGGAAATTCCAGCACGATGGGCAATGCGTCGCCAAATACGATAGACACTTGAGTAATTAAGAACGTTTGCTTTATGACTTGGTATTTGTTCGTCAAAGGGCAATAGTGCCGTTTTATGATTCGTCAATCGTCGAAAAAGTATGCCTTTGTGTAGCCCACGTAAATCTGAAACATGTCGGGTTTGTTTGGTTTTAGGGCAAGTATTTGCTTCATTTATATACTCTTGGATCATAGAAACCGTACTGGAGGAAACATACCTATATTGACCTTGTCCAGATTGATCACTCTTAGAAGAAACCACAAGCAGTGTATTATTCCTGGCAGAAATATCTTCTACACAAACTCTTACTAATTCGTCTGCACGCAGTAAGGCATCGAACATAAGGTTAATAATGGCAATATCTCTTAGTTCTAACAAAGAGTCGGGAATAATAGCGTTATTTATTTGTTCAACCATTTCAATGGTAAGCGGAACAGCCTGTTTGTGTGTCAAACGATACTTTCTATTTTCAATAAGAGACAGTCTTATAAAATCTCTTAAATAGGCAGAACGGATGATGGGGTTAGGCAATTTAGCAACACCTAAAAATTTACTGAGCGCAGACAGACGACGTTTAATCGTTCTGTAGGCGAGGGGAGAACGACACAATTCTTCTACATATTGCTTTATACATAATTCATTGTGGCTAAAATCGTCGGTGAAGCCTTGCAGATTAGCCTGCTTACAAAAAATTGCGAATTCGTTGTAGTCACTAATATACGCACGTTGCGTGTTGTACGGTAACTTAGTAAAAATTTCTCGGTAGTAACTTTCAACATCATGCGTAGATGAAGAACGTGAAAGCGAAACGAGTTGCGAATTGACACCTCCTTTAGTGGAGCCACTACCAGAATCGTAATAACCGGAAGCGTGGCTGCTATTATTGCTATATTCCAATGAATCACTTGTCGCTTGCCGCTTCACTTTATGGGGGTGTAAATGTGTTATCTTTTGCTTAGATGACATGAATTGGCCTGCATGTAGCGCGTTCAATAAGATTGTATCTATTATAAATAATTTTGTAACGTATTGATTTAAATAGTTATTCACGCATGATAACTGTAATTATCATGCGTGAAGTAACAAGGTAATACTTGTATTCGCGCAGGTCTAACCATACGTTTATTCAATAAATATAGGCTTACAGAACGCGTAATCGGGATACCTTGCCTGATAGTTCAGTAGTATTTCCTATTAGTTCAGTAATATTTCCTATTAGGTGCCACTTTACCACAAGGCTGTATTTACATACAGTTTTGTGGTAATTCCTGCTTAGTTTAGTTGTCTTCCGGCTGCCTTTTTAAACAGGAGCAATAGAATTTCGCGATTTAAGCTCAATTTATGTTCAGATAAACGCGTGCGCTGTGTGAAATCTATAAGGCAATACCCTTATTATGCCTATAGATTTCATGTAGCGTTGCCTGAAAAATGCACTAAAATAGGTGGCAGACCGAAGACCTCTGACCGTAGAACGACGCGCTAAAGATAAACACAAGGTCTTGAATGGCTTGTTTCATCCATACTCATGGTTATCACTTTTTTGATACTGCTATCTTAGCGGAATAGGTGATAGCAACGTGGCCAATTTACCTACCACAGTTAAATGGCGATACTCGTACCGTTTTCGTTTTTCGGCTTTCAGACTGGCGCTCAGTAAGCAGTATTTCAATATCTGAACTACGATAAGTCATCCGCTTTTACATTAAATTCCTCTGTGTATTACGTAAATACTTTATTCATGATTAACCTTGTTGTACTGACGCCGAATTAAATATAGTGCTTGCAATTAAACATGCTGAACTTATTAATGACACATTTTTAAATTGCTTTTATCGCTTATTAACGAGTTTTTCTTTAATCTCAATACCTTATATTTATCACTTTACTTAGCCCAACAAGTATTACTTATTTAGATAGCGTGCTTTGTATTAAGTACTAAATAAGATTGTTATCGATAGATTACAAAGATTGTAGCCTTATATTCTTTATTATCAACCGAAGCCTTTTATTTGAAAAAGGCGACGTTTAATCATCTATGGGTTGCTATAAATTAGCTTTTTAAAACCTGTCGAGCAGGACTCATTCTCAAATATACGGTTATAAATGGTTTGCTAGATTTATTTAAGAAATAAAACGTAACGAACAAAACCTATATTTAAACTCGTGTTTTATAACCAGAACCTTTTAATTCCTAATCAACGGTAAACCATTCATAACGCTTTAAATATCTACCTCTAATAACGAACTAATTAATAGTGCTTTTGTCAGATCCATTCCTGAGCTGGAATACGCTTACCGTGAAATCAATGGGTTAGAAAGAAAATTCTATTAGGGGGCTAGAGATATTGTCTATTTAAAAGCTGGAACGCAGTTCAATTTTTAGGCTCGCTGGAATTTCTAGAAACTTACGTCCTTATAAATCTTTATATTGTCATAATGTGACATACAATTCGGATAATTACAAATCATGGCATTCATGCGAACGCACTTCCTAACCTTTAGCTATGAAGTATAGCCGTTATCATCCCGATTGGTTTCGATGAGTCCTCAGCATCACCTTCAACACCTTTGTCGGTGTGACTCTTGGAAGCCACCCATATTAAGCAAGCCTTTGTGCGCTGTTTGTAATGTTAAAAAAGAGTAGGAGGGTAAGGTAAACACAAATTGTCTACCTCTCGGCATCGGGGGATGCCGAACACTCTATGCCTACTTACAGTCATCACATTGTGTATACCTTGAAATTAGGCGAAATGTTTTCAACCGGAAAAAGATAGAGGAGTGACATCGCGAACATCATGCGGAAAGCCCTCATTGCACAGGTGTCCGTTCTTATATCATGTTGGTCTAACCGAGTGACTTCATAATGAACCAAACGCTGTAATCACATAGGTTTGCTACTATTTGTGACAAAACCGACGATTTCAATATAACAAAGATGATGTACAATGCTTTACAAAACACTGTATCCTTTGAGGAAATTTCCATTTGAATAAACCGGTTTTGCAAAAAGAGTTAGGTATTACTGAGCCTGTCTGGATGATTTCTAGTGAGGAAGAAAAGTTAATCTGGAGAACGTTCATCGCTTTGTTGTCGTTTACGGTTAACTTTCTGATCGGGCAATCGAGTCTCGAATGGGTGAATCTAGTTACATCGCTAACCGTAACTGCTTACGTGGTTTTTGTCGTTAACACGGAACGCTCTTACTCTAAATTTAAAGCAATTACTAAAAGCAAGTTACTTACATTAAGCTGGTTACCTCCAGTAATAATGTTCATTGGAATAGTAGGTTCATTTGTAGTTTTCCTAATCTATATCATTACTCATATACTTATTGAGTCACAACAAGAACAGCTCGCTTTTAATTATACTGAAGAAGTCATCTCTATTATTACCGTGATCATAATTGTTGTTGCTTCAAAGAACTTTCTTTTCAAGGACCAACTTTTCAGAACTATGTATCTAGAGTTATCTATCGTGCTGATTCAGTTATTCTCTAAAAATGGTCAAATGTCGAAATTTTCATTTTGTATCTTTGAACTTGGCGTGGTCGCAATTTCTTCAGGATTAGCGTATACAGTTTTTCAACTAGCAGACTATATCTTTCTTTATTTTAGTATTTAGCACGTTGCCCTTTAACAACTCGCCCCGTTTTTAAGGTGATGTTCACACATCTAAGCCATTTATATGAACGGTCAGATATATGGATAGTCTTCAGGGAGGCTCTTTCAGGCTGGTCCGCGCATTTCGGCCCTCGGTTATCGAGTCAGGAGGAATTGGCAAGAATAGCTAGAGAGGAGTGTTGATTGCTGAATTCTATACTTTTTTCAGCAAATAGAGCAGGGTTATAAGATTACGTCAGACCTAAACTGACAGCGATTGGCAGATTCTTTAAGTTCTGTTCAGTTTAAGCTAATAGGCAAGGGCTTGAGTCAATTTTTCAGAAATATGCTGATATTCGGTCAGGTTGGAGGCCGGTAGAGGTGATTTCTCTACGGTACGCGGGCTTTACATAGAATCGTATCAAATACGCTTAGATGTTGCTGATGAGTATTATGAACCACTCGCATTGCTCAGTTCACAAATGCCTCTACAACTTTGCTATAATCAGGTTGCGCCTAATCTAATGAGAAACCGAGATGGAACTAATTACCAAAGATTACTAACTCTCACAGCTTGCCGAATTTTTCGAAGGTGACCGTAGTATGATGGACGAGTGGCTTTACACTCCATTGCCGGTTCTCGGCGGAGAACGACCAACTGACTTCATGGATACAGAAGAGAGACGTCGAAGACTACTGGACATAATTGGCGAGATGCACTTCGGCGAGATGGCTTGAGACCGACCTTTAATCTTGCAGACATTAACCTATCCCGCAATACAACTTTTACCCTTACCTTGAGCCTTAGCCCGGTACAGCGATTCATCGGCTTGATTAATAGCTTCCTGCATTTCTCCAGCGTTCGGCGCAGACGAAATCCCCGCTGAAAAGCTAACCCTGAATTCTGTCTCTACAGTTTTCCAATCTTTGTGCTCTTTCAGTGACTCGCGAATATCTTCCAATTTGTCTGAAACCATCTTGGGTGTAATACCGGCAAAAACAAACAAAAACTCCTCACCACCATAACGCATCAAAATATCCGATGTGCGTATTGAGTCCTGTGCGATTTTCGCAAATACTTTGAGCACTTCATCGCCAGCACTGTGCCCAAAGTTATCATTTATTAATTTGAAGTCATCGAGGTCCACCAGTGCCAAAACGAGGCTGTCAGTTCCTCGTCGAGCGTTGGTGTAGACCGAGTTAAGTCGTTCTATACCTGTTGAGCGGTTATAAATGCCAGTCAGGCCGTCGTACTGGGCGCGGCGTCTAAAGCTTCGGTAACCTTGGTAAGTGAGAAGCAATACTGCAAGCGAAAGAAATAATGAAATTACGAGAAGCGTTCTGGTGAGGTTCTGATTTTCAATAACGAGTGATTGCTCGCGATTCTTTCTCTGCATGCTTTCATAATCTGAAAAATTCAGGACCTTGTCCAACGTCGCACTCAAGACGGTTCTCTCGCCAGCGCTCATTACTGGCTCAGCATAAAAAACATCAATTAGTGTTTCTCGGGACAAGGCTAATGCATCATCCAATTTTCCTTCAGCTTTCAGAAGTGCAATCTCAGCCATGTTTATCAAGCGCTCGTAACCTATGGACGGAGTGTTGTAACCATGGGCTTTTTCAATGGCTTTATGTGCGCCAGTGAATTCGCTAAGTATTGATAAGACATAGGTTTTCTTAATGTAAGAACCTACAAGCTGCTCGCGGTTTTTTACCGTTTGGCTTTCCCAAGTAGCGATGACGAGATCTATATTTTTCAGTGTCTCACTATCAACATTGTTGTGGTGTATATCCCGCCAGACCCTCGAACCCAAAATTTTCGCTTTCTCGAGTGGGGAAGTTGTATTTTCAAAAGCTTGTTCGAGATAATCTTCACTGTTTTCATGGTTAGCCAGCAAAGCATTACAATGAACGTACTGTGAATGTGTGAGAAAAGAGGTGTTTTCTATATAGCGATTACAATATTTGCGAGCAGCTTTGAAATCACTTAGTTCAAAATAAATATCAAACGCGGTGTTAAACGAATCCGCTTTAGAATATTGGAAGATTTTATTTGGATCTTCATCGGAAAGACTATCCATTACCAACATCAATTCAATAAGAGCTGGCGAAATCTCGTTTAAATAGAAGAGTGAGGTAATGATTTTTGCGGTTAACGCGTAAACGACATCTGACTGGATATGCCGTGGAATGCCCTCTCTGAATACAATGAGCTTCTCCAGTCTGTCTCTCAGGGACGCTTCGCTATAAATGATACTAAGGCCTTGAAGACCATAATAAAGGTTTTCATCCTCATATTTGATGCTAGTCCATGTGTCATCATGAATTTCGGGAAAGGTGAGTGAGGACGTGATGCCATGTACTTCACTGTTTGCAATAAATGTGAATACACGGCCTAAGTCAGACTTGTCGAATTCTTTTTCTTCCGCTGCTGCCTCGACTCGGAATTGTGGGTCAGGGTAGCGTTTTTGTAGGTCTATATAGGTGCGCTTATACTCAGCTATAGACTGACCAGCCGATGCCGAGGCCAGCAGACAAAAAGGTATCAAAATCAGAAAAAAGAAAGAAATCCGTTTCATTGGTACTACTTATTTAAATTTTGTTATACACACCTTCGTAAACATCCTCATGGCAGAGGTGCACGAAAGACGGATAAACCATACCGTATTCAGATTGCTCTAGCCAGAAAGTTTCTATTGAAGTATAGAATTTAGTTGCGCTTGATTTTCTCTGGCGACGTTTCTCACTATCCCCATTTATTGCCAAATACCTCTCTGATTACCATTATTTGGCCAATGCTTCTCAAAGTACGTTCATTCGGTAGCAGTGAACCATCATTTTTCTGATTAATTCGATGTGGTTCGTATTTAACCCATGCAATCATGTAGGAAGGGTATTCATTTCTTACCTGCTGCAACTTACTGAAAAATTGTTCATCTGCTTTGTTGTTGTTAACGTCAGTTGTAATGTTGGCAGTTACTATCGAAACTAATTTATTGTGCTTGCGGTAATTTCTCAGTTGTTCATCGGTAGTTTTGAAAAATAAGTTCTTCAGATTGACATCGAGTAATTGTTTTTCGGCGTTTTCCATCGCAGAGCGCACTGAAGCGATGTCTTTGCTTTTGACTTTCACTCGCGTTACTTTGCACTCAATAAGTGATATATGCCTTTTGCTGAAAAGGCCTAAGTCAATCCGTCCCTTTGCTTTTAATGATTTTCTTAACACTGTCACTTCAGAAACGGGCCAAAAACTATTGGCATTCTTAATTCTAATGTTGTTCGCGGCTTGAAAAAGGATGGGAGTAAAAGCAATCTCTTTAGTAGCTGTCGGAAGGCATAGCTCTGGTATTACAGGCACCATTTGCCTGTAAGCTAATATTAACTCGCACACTTCTGATATCAATGGTTTGAATGATTTAAGTACATTGCCCGGTGATATGACGTCATACTGTTGATTGATATTTTCGTTTATTCCATTCACATTCATTTATCCTGTTCACGTTCATAAACAACTATATGACAGCGCTCGGTTTGAGATGCTACGAAATAGGTGATGAGTTTCTCAAATTTATCCGCGTCTCGTTCGTAGCGTACGTAGAAGGATATGTTGTTGGTATCTATCACAGCCCGAATATCATTGAGACCACCATCAATATTGAGTGTGTTAGAGCCCGGCACAGGAAGTACTCTTGTCGCACCTAATTTATTTAGCGCAAGTTCCTCCAAGAGCTTCTGCGGCTCACCGTCGTCTGCTTCTATTTGAATTTTCAGTTTCGACATAAACAGTCTCTCATTTAAGCAAGAGCATACGTGCTATGCGGCGTTCGCAAAACGTTTCACCTTTTTGGAAAGGTCTACACCAACAATCTCTAGCGCTTCTAATTGGTTTTCAGCCAGCGCTAGGCAACACGGTGACAGTGACTTTTTTTCGTAGAGCATTACGGTGATGGGATCCCTGAACTCCCTAAAACTAACGTCTGGCAATGTACCACAACAGTTTAATATATCTTCGATGATGGCTGTGATACTTACATCTTTAAGAATTGCCTCGCGATTTATGCAAAGGTAATCCGCGAGTAGCGTTTTTATCGATGCAATATCTACAACTTGTCCGCACGTTCGTTGCCATGGCGCCCATCTGAGGAGCTGTCGCTCGATTAATCCCTTAACGCCAGTAGCATGAATACCCAGCAATTTTGCAGTCGCTGTAAGTGACAGGTGGTCACTATTTTTAAGTTCGTGTTCAAAGAGCGCAGAAAGGCTTTCAGCTGAAAGGGTAGACCGGTTGATAAGGCTGGTAGTGGAATTGATAGCTAAGTAACCTTTAAGCCGTCCAGATAGCAAGTGAGACGTTATCCGTTTCGTATCCAGTAACAAAGTATCGAGCACAGTCTGGCTGATACCTGCAACAGAGACTGCTTTTACAAAGCCAGTGTGTGGATAAACAAAGATGCGTTTTATGGCGCTACTAACGTCTCGGACATCAAAAATTAATTTATTTCCTCCAATCACTCACGCATTTTAATGACTACTCGAGTTAATAATATTTACTCTTCAGACACATCTATTTTAGTGCCCGGGCTGTCTGGCAATGAATACTCTGAACTGGTTCGTTCAAATTGCAAAAGATTACATATTAGCGACTTCAATGAAAAGAAAGTAAGCAAGCTCGAACAGTCCTCAGAAGGTTCCCCTTTATATACAGACTCAATTTTACGCCTATGCAAGCTAGGCTATTCTCTGGAAAATGCTATAAAAGAATGGAAAGGGAAGAGTGGTGACAGTGTGCGAGAAGCCGCTTTAAGAAAGGAAGTATCTGAATTATCAGTAGAGGCTATCAAAGTACTTTTGGCAATTTGCCACGCTGGTTCATTATCGCGTACTGAAATCCACCAATATACTGACTTGGGCGAAGTCGAACTAAATGATGCATTGCAACAATTGGACAGCTTATTTCTTATTCAGAGCCGAGAGTTCATTAAAGGCTGAACTACCGTTTAGGTCACTAATTTACGATATTATAATATAAGCCATTGATTAAAATGGCTTAATATTACAAAAATTAAATTGATACGTCTCTCATTTGCTTTAATGTAGATCCAAATTGGCTTCGCACAACTGGGTTAAATTCATATATACCCATAAAGTTAACGTGCGCCCAAGCGATAACAGAGCCAGTCAATATTGATTCAATGACATTCATACGTTCGTCATGTGAATCAAGAGACAAACAATAGTCAGACAAAAATAAGTAGTTCCATAGAATAATCATATTGCGTAACAAGGTATTACTGGCCATGACCAATTGAATCTCGTCCTGCAGACCGACTTGTAACTTACCGTTTCTTCCAAACAGTACTTTGTCTGCAAGTTTTTGACCTAACTCGACTCTGTTAAGCTGCTTCTGAATATTTTGCCTGAGCGCTTCATCGTCTACATAGTTTAAAATGAAGTGGGTCTTTAGCAAGCGTCCGAATTCTTTAAAGGCTTTATATAGTGTGTTGTCTCGCTCACTACTGGATAACATTTTTAACATTTGTGAAGCACTGCAGCGCTTCAATTTCATAGACGCCATAAGCCTTAATATATCATCCCAATTTTCCAATATAAGTTTCTTATTGATTTGCGTCTTTGGCGCTAATGGCGAATCAGAGTATTTGCTGGTTGTTTTAGACTCATAAGCATAAAGAGTCTGATGATGAACATTTTTAATGCGTGGTGCAAAAGACACGTCCATGAAATGCAAGCCCGCAAAAACAGCTTCAGTATAACCATGCGTGTCGGTGCTATGAAAGTGCTCCTCTGTATCGTCTTGCATTAATGCAGGTTTTGATGAAACTAACCCTTCAAGGACATAAGGCGCCTCGCGATCTGATGACGTTAATACATTGACATGAAAAAATGACTGCTTTTCGTCAAGAAAACTATTAACGCTTATCCCTTGTTCTTTGCCGTAATATTTGTATGAATAATTTGCAAGCAAAGAGTTCACGTTAACCACAACTTTCTTACCATCGCTACTTGAATGTAGTCTCCCATCATTTTCATTATATATGGTGGGTAAGGAGAGCGATTGGATCGTTTTGACTAAAAGATCATTTGCTCGTTGGAAATTTTGAGCAGATATCCATGAATTTTCAGTATCTTTTAACGCTTTTTCTGAAAATAACTTACTTGCCCTAGCAAGCTCTGTATGACCCAGGTTTGTCCCTAAACTTAATATTGTGGCAAACAGTAAGCGCACGTCTACTTCAGATTTACCAGCACGTGGAAGACGATTACGAAAACAGCCTGAAAAATCAGTATGCCGGTTTATTTCGAACATGACATCTTGAAGCGTAATTGAGCGGGAAGCTCCCAACAGCGTGGGTATGTATTTCGCGATTGAAAATTCGGGGTCTGGATATTTAATCCGCCAAGTACCATCTTCTTTTGTCGAAAAATGTGAGTTTTCATTGTTGTTAATCCGCTTAATGACGTCCTCAAATTTTCTCGTTACGCTCTGACCAATGTCGGCAAGTAACGCTTTTCCATCTGAAAACTTTTCAAGCGATGCTGCTGCCAACAGCCTTTTTCGATGATGACTCCACTCTTCGATACCAATCATATAACTTGGCGTTTGTCTGTAACGATAGGAATAAGTTAACGTTAATGACTTGTTCTTTAGTCCCTTCGCCACGCTCATGAATAGGAACGCCCGATATTTGTTTATTGGATTGATATCGTCTTCTTCATTTAGGTGAGCCAATTCGATTTTACTTAAGAACGCAGTAGGTGAGTCTTCATCAATACTTTTTGGCTGGGATAAGTAGAAGGTTATGGCATCTAACAGTCCTTGATCTTTGCTTTGCTTGTCAAAGCTCATAGACTTAATAAGCGGACCTAATGTGCGCTGGAGTTTAATGCTGTTTTCAAACAGCGAGCGATAATAATCAGCATGGGTAGCTAGTTTAGTAATACTGTTTCCAACACGTTCAATATGCTTTTCAAAATCAGGGTTTTCGGCATTAAAAAAAGCACTTATTAGCTGGTGTGCGCGCTCGTTTCGTTCTTCAAAAGACAAATCCGCATCTTGGGTGATGGAATATACTAGCTCTAACACTCTCTTGGCATCTTTTGCACTATTTAGTACCGATTTATTAGCCTCAAGTGTACTGACTCGTTGCTCGTCGCGTTTGGTCCGCTCATTACCTTTTGCTTTGTTTGTAAATTGTTTAACTACTTTTAAAATAGCATCAGCAGAAAAATCATGGCGCTTATAAAACTGATCATAAATAAAAGACAAATAGTAAAGCGACTGTTTGTTGTCATTTTTCAATCGCCTAATTTCATCGTTGTTCCCTAAGTAGATCGCATCTGAAAAATGCTTAATCGCTTCGTCTGTGAGCCCCATTTTTTTGTAAACAGGTGATAGTTCAAAAAAGTGCTCGCCAAACACCTGTAGTATTGCCGCATTTTGATTGAGGATCCTCTGGCCAAGGCCTTGATCGATTCTTTTTAGATCTCTGATGCTATATAGATGCGATTGAGCAGAAAAAAACTGCAACAGCGACTTTTTCTTTTTGAGTGATAATGACTTTTCAACCAAATCAAGCATCCGTGTTTCATAAGAATGAAAAGCAGTCGAGATAATGTCAACAAACTGATTATATGAGGGGATTTCGACGCGACGCATCCAACAATAAGAGACAAGTGCAAACAACATATCTTCTTTGTTCATGCGGATGGATACTAAGCTGTCTGCATGTGTTGCTAATAGTGCATTCGTGTTAGATGTCATCGCTTGCCAGTTGTATTGCGCAAGTATTTGTTTCTTTTGCCGAGAGGCAATTTCTGGCGAATACGTCGATAAATCAATAGTGCTTTTAAGTGATAGTACTTTTGTTGCCCTTTTTATATCGGCGTCAATATAGCGACTTGTTTCAAAAAACCGTCCCTTTGCTTGAAAGTAGGCCTTTGACACTAAGTAACCAACCTTGGCAACGTCAGATTGCATTTTGTTCAATATCTTTTTAGTTTCGACATCTAAAGTGAAATAGCCAATAGTTGCTTCTTTCGTTAGTTTTGGTACGCTATCGAACGCTCGCTTTCTCGCTGAAGAAAGTACTTTCATTTTCGCCATTTTATCATTCCTTTTAGTTATTAAAATCAACCTATCAATTACGTTATCTTTAAAAACGTGCAGTGTGCACTGTTGAAATATAAAGAAATGGTAATTAAAAAAGCAATATATATAACTGTATGGTCTTACTAAGCGTGTCATTTTCGTGTAGTGTACAAAAGATAATGTGTCAATAATTCACGGATGTTCATCAGCAAAAATGTCGCCCACTAACGAACTCTACGCGCCTCTGATAAAGGCATTTGACCACTTTAATCGCGCATTATTTAATAACGAATTGCCGCCTGTCATTTTTACTGTCCAGCGTAAGAAGAATGTGATGGGGTTCTTCGCAGCAAAACGGGGGGGAATGCGCAAGGTGAGCTCTGCAGTGAGTTAAGTATCAATCCTTCCTATTTTGCTTCGTCGAGAATAATAGAAGTTTTTCAGACCTTGGTTCATGAGATGGTGCATGCATGGCAATTTCATTTTGGTCTGCCCAGCGAGGGTCATTACCATAATAAAGAGTGGGCGCAGAAGATGATGGACATAGGCTTGATGCCCTCAGATACTGGGGAGCCGGGTGGGGCGATTGTCGGACGCAATATGAGCGACTTTATTATGAAGCAGGGCGCGTTTATGCAAGCGGCTAACGAGCTTCTAGATGACAAAACATTCAATTTACGCTGGGTTGACCGCTTAGCCCTACCTAAACTTCATGAGCCGATAATTGTTGATAATCCAGTATTTAAACCAAATTCGCAAGTTGAACACTGCGCTCATGCAAGTGATCTCATAAATGCAAACGTCATTTCGCTGCGGGATGAAGCGCAGTTCGCATCATTTGCATCTAAGCGCGAGGGCCTTACGTCAATGCCGGATACTTTTTTAATCCCAGAAGTAGCAAAACGCCAAACACGGTCAAAGTATACGTGCCCTGGGTGCAGCACTAAAATTTATGGCAAAGCGTCGCTAAATGTTATTTGCGGTGATTGCGAGTTACCCTTCACAAAGGAATAACCGCTAAACAGGTAGCAGACGATACATACTTTGGTGACGCATTAAAAAAAATGGCGACATCGCAATACTCAACACTCTCTTGCTGTTAAACCAAGACCAACTCTTTCAAAAATTTATATATTTGCACCCAAAACCGATGCTGAAGCCATCACTAACCAGATTGCAGGCGATGATATTGAAGCGAAAAGTGGCGGCGTGCATAAATAGACAAAAAATAAGCAACAGGCTCTGTCGCTTATAAACTAAGTAAACAGTATCAATTTTTATTATTATTTAATTGGATGACGTTCTAGAAGTAACGATATTATCCAACTGCTGTAAGACGCCGCAGTCTTTTACTTTTTTATCATCCTCACAAGCTGAACGAAATGAAAGAAGTGTCTTTTGTAATGCATTCAACTCAATGATGCGACTTTCGATATCCTCAATATGCTTATCAATTGTCGCATTGACACTCTCGCAACTGCTCTCTGGGTTAGCTCGTGTTTTTAGAACCAAATTAATTTCTTCAATCGTCATATCCAGCGCTCGGCATTGCTTAATAAACAGCAACTGCTTTAGCGCTTCGTCCGAGTAAAGTCGATAATTCGATTGCGTGCGCTGTGGTGCTGCTAACAACGCCTTTCGTTCATAAAAGCGAATAGTTTGAATACTTAGGCCTGTTTTATCTGCTAACTGTCCTATTTTCATTTTTCTTTACCTGATGCGCTTGACTCTATACCAAGTATATACTTTATACTAATGTTTTTCATCAGTAAAGAGTGTGTTTCCAATGAGCGGATGTGGGTGCGAAGTTGAAATAAAAGACCAGTCTCAACGACAGGTTTTGTATTGGCTTTTGGGAATAAACGCGACAATGTTTGTTATAGAAATGGGGATCGGGTTGCTTGCTGATTCAACCGCATTAATAGCCGATTCACTTGATATGCTCGCCGACGCAGTTGTCTATGGTGTTGCCCTTTATGCTATTGGTAAATCGCTATTGCACAAAGCCAATGCGGCTAGAATTAGCGGCTTTTTTCAGATGGCACTGGGTGTGTTGATTATCATTGATATTGTAAGACGGTCAATTTACGGTAGCGAACCTGTATCGGGACTAATGATGGCTATGGGGGCAGTTGCACTGGTTGCTAATGTCATTTGTCTTGTGATCATACGCAAACAAAGAAATGAAGAAGTGCATATGCGGGCAAGCTGGATATTTTCAGCCAACGATGTGATTGCCAACTTAGGCGTTATTTTTGCTGGCGTTTTGGTGTTTTGGCTCGATTCTCGATGGCCTGATCTGGTTATCGGTGTGATAGTTTCGTGCGTTGTGTTGCGCGGGGCAAAAATGATCCTCGAAGATGCTGGAAATGAAAGACAGCGAGCGCTTAATGCGCAAAGTTGATAAGAACATGCCAATTTTTAATTGCACATCAAAACTGCGTAGGTTGGCATGGCTACTTATTACTTTGCTCATGTGTCAATCGGGCTTTTCGTTCGCCGCTCAATGCGATGACTACCCTGCGGAGGTATCGTCAGTCCCTGAACAATCAAAGTCGATAGGCACTTATGATGTTCCCGAAAAAAATGTAAATGCTGGTGATAATACGTCGAGTGAAGAGTCTAAGTGTTTCCATTGTGTGCTGTGTCAATGTGGACAGATTAAGTTTCTGGCACAACACCCAATAAATGACGTAGCTAAACCGTTATATACCAATCAATACAGTTATTCCCGCAACGTCACTGACGGCCTAGTCGAAGGCCTTTTGCGCCCACCTCAACATTAATCCATTCCCTCCTATATGTTTGCATGGGTGCTTTCCATGTATGTCGTTATCTTATGAACAAAAGGTTCTTTTATGCGTTCTTCACGCCCATTGGGCATAAAAAAAGCTAGCTCAGCGTATCTGAAATTGATATCTGCTGCACTGGTAACCATGAGCATATCTGTTCAATCTGCCAATGCGCAAAAGTCTTCAATCACGCTTGAAAATGCGCTCAAACGCACATTATCAAACAACCCAGATTTAGTTGTGTTCGAATTTAAATCTTCGGCTTTGGATGGTGAATCAAAAATGGCCAGCTTACGACCTGAAATGTCTGTTGGGGTTGAAGTTGAAAATGTGTTGGGAACAGGCGAAGTGTCTGGTATCAAAGATGCCGAATTGACACTGACCTTATCGTCGGTCATCGAGCTTGGCGATAAAGTCAGCGGCCGAATGAATGTGGTGAGTTCAAAAAAAGCACAACTGCTTACACAACGGCGCATTCGTACGCTGGACATCTTGGGTGAAACAACTCGACGATATATCAATGTCATTGTCCAACAAGCGTTGCACAAGACTGAGCAACGAGCTGAAATGCTGGCTCGCACAATGCTTCAGACAGTCTCTACACGGGTTGAAGCGGGGGCTTCTTCACCACTTGAGAAAAAACGTGCAGAGTCAGCGTTGTCGCAGGCGCGTTTGTCGTTATTGATAAGTGAACAAAAACTCAATGAGTATAAACGCGACCTGGCCATCATGTGGGGTGACACTAACGCTGCGTTTGCGGAAGTTGAAGGGACACTGTTATCGTTTCCAAATTCACTATCACTTGAACATATGCTTTCACAGCTTCAAAGCAATCCACACGTTTTGCTTTATGCTGATAATTATCGGGTTCAAGAGGCCCGACTAAGAGTGGTTCAGACTAGCCAGCTGTTTGATATTGCGTGGGAAGCCGGTATCCGAAGAATGCAGGGAATTAATGACACAGCGTTAGTCGCCAGTATTTCGGTGCCGTTAAATACCAAGCAGCGGAATCTAGGAGAATACGAACAACAGCGCGCATTGCTTGACAGTATCGACTATCAAAAACAAGCGAAAATTCGTGAACTCACTCGCCAATTAAATCAAGTCATTAGCGCAAAAGACCAAGCCTTGCTCACTGTTACGACCCTTCAAGACAATGTCGTTCCCACATTGGAATCTGCATTGAAATTGGCGCGGGATGGCTATGAAAGTGGTCGCTACAACTATATAGAGTGGGTGACAACGCAACAGCAACTCATAGATATGCAACGAACTATGATAAAAGCCGCAGGCTTAGTTCACCTTCGAAGCGCAGATCTAGAGGCACTTACGGGAATTCCCGTGTTTTCTGACTCTCCCTCGACGTCTGCTCAATCATCAGAATTACTAGAGAAAAAATAATGAATACATCACAATTTACATTACTCACTAGCGCACGTGACTTGCTTGGCGTGTTAGCCATGCTACTTACTTTACTGTTTGCTACTGTCGCCCTGGCTGATGATGACGATGAGGAAGCCGAAGAAAGACCCGAGTACGTAGTGTTATCTCAAGAACGGATGCTTGAACACGATATCGTGACTGCTTCAGCCGCGTCAGGATCATTATCGCTCACAACCAGAACATTTGGGCGGATAGTTCATGATCCTGCGTCACTGAGTCATATTCGTGCCCGCTTCGACGGTGTTGTAAAACGTATCATGGTGAATATTGGAGATAAAGTAGAAAAAGGTGACACACTGGCAATCATTGAGTCAAACGAGAGTTTAAATCAATACTCAATCACCTCACCGATGTCTGGAAAAATCATAGCTAGACACGCCAATGATGGTGAGCTCACCAACGGTCAAGTGCTGCTTTCTGTTGCTAATTACTCTCGCGCAATTGCTCAATTGGCTATTTTCCCCAAACAACGTACTCATATTGCCGCTGATATGGAAGTCACTTTAAGGCTTGAGGAATTGAAGCAACAATCAAGTATAAGCCACATTACGTCCTCACCGGATGACAAACCCTATTCTATCGCGTTTGTAAACGTTGATAATGGCAGTGGTTATTGGCCTTTAGGCGCTATGGTAGAGGGTTATATTCAGATTGGTTTCCAAGAAGTCAATCTGGCACTCCCCAAAAGTTCAATACAAGAGTTAGATGGGCAAACCATTGTTTTTGTCAAAGAAGGGGAACGATTTTACCCCCGCCAAGTAAAACTTGGGAACACGGACAACCGTTTAGTAGAGATTGTGAAGGGCGTTCAAATAGGCCAGCAAGTCGTTGTAGAAAATAGCTATCTACTAAAAGCTGATTTATTAAAAATGGAGGCGGGCGATGATGACTAATTACCTGCGCATTTATTGTCAAAAGCAAAGCCAAGTCCATAAAAACGGTGAGGTGAGAGCATGATTGCACGAATACTCCGTCTGTCGATTGAGCGCCGTGGTGTCATGATGTTGTTCGCCTTGTTTGTCGCCTTTTTTGGTATGTACAGTTACAAACAACTGCCGATTGATGCTGTGCCTGATATCACCAACGTGCAAGTGCAGATAAATACCGCAACCCCAGGTTACTCGCCTTTGGAGACTGAGCAACGCATAACGTTTATAGTTGAAACCTCGCTGGCCGGTTTGCCTAATTTATCGTATACCCGCTCGATATCACGCTATGGCTTGTCGCAAGTCACAGTCGTGTTTAAAGAGGGCACCGATTTATATTTCGCACGAAATCTCGTCAACGAGCGTCTCACCGCCATCGCGGCGCAATTGCCATCAGGGTTAACCCCTGAAATGGGCCCTATCGCCACAGGCTTGGGTGAAATTTACATGTACTCGTTAAGTGCTGAGCCTCAGGCGCGACAGGACAACGGTCAACCCTATGATGCTATGGCATTAAGGGAGATCCATGATTGGGTAGTTAAGCCCCAATTGTCGCTTGTTGAGGGGGTGACCGAGGTTTATGCGGTAGGCGGATTTGAAAAGCAATATCATGTGAATCCTAATCCAGTCGCAATGATAAACTTTGGGATAAGTACAGGTGACCTTCTCAGTGCGCTAGAACGCAACAATGCGAATCAAGGCGCTGGTTTTGTAGAAAAAAATGGGCAACAAGTACTGATCAGATCGGAAGCCCAACTGAAGGGCATCGACGATATCGGCCAAGTGGTTGTTAAGATCATTGATGGCGTACCGGTAAAAATTCAAGACATCGCTCAAATCAACCTCGGTAAAGAGCTGCGCTCTGGAGCCGGCACGTTAAATGGCCAAGAAACAGTGATTGGCACGACAATGATGTTAGTGGGAGAAAACTCTCGTACGGTCGCCAAAGCTGTGGACAGTAAGCTCGAAACCATTAAAACAAGCTTACCCGAGGGCGTTATCCTTGAAGCGGTTTACGATAGAACAAGCCTCGTTGACAAAACCATCGACACAGTACAAAAAAACCTCGTCGAGGGCGCTTTACTTGTCATCGTTGTGCTATTCGTTTTGCTTGGGAATGTGCGAGCTGCACTTATTACAGCCGCTGTAATACCCATGGCAATGCTTGCCACGATATCGGGTATGGTCAAAACCGATGTGTCTGCTAACTTAATGAGTTTAGGCGCACTGGATTTTGGCTTGATTGTCGATGGCGCAGTTATCATTGTTGAAAACTGTATCAGACGATTATCCGAATCCCAGAAACAAAACGGCGCTACTCTACCGCTCAAAGAAAGGCTGAATGTTGTTTATGAAGCCACTAATGAAGTCATACGCCCCAGTTTGTTTGGTGTATTGATCATTACCATTGTTTATATCCCCTTGTTCACGCTCACTGGCGTCGAAGGTAAAATGTTCCACCCCATGGCAGCGACCGTGATAATGGCTTTGCTTGCCGCAATGGTATTTTGTTTTACCGTAGTGCCTGCGGCGATAGCAATTTTCATGAGAGGTAAAATTAGCGAAAAAGAAAGCCCAATTATTAAAGGTGCAAAGGCAGTCTATCGTCCTGTTTTAACCGGAGCGCTGCGTTTTAGATGGCTAGTGGTAGTAGCAGCGAGTGCTTTGGTTGTCGGCAGTTTATGGATGGGCAGTAAATTAGGCTCGGAGTTTATTCCTCAGCTCAATGAAGGTGATATCTTAGTACAGGCGATACGCATCCCTGGGACAGGGGTAGAACAAGCAGTTGAAATGCAAAAAACTCTTGAAGCGAAACTTATGCAGTATGAGCAAGTACAGACGGTATTCGGTCGCACGGGTACGGGTGAGGTCGCCACCGACCCTATGCCACCAAACATTACTGATACGTTTGTTATTTTAAAGCCTAGGGAGCAATGGCCCGATCCATCAATGACAAAAGCTGAGTTAGTGAAAACGTTTGAAGAGGACTTGTTTACTTTGCCCGGCAATAATTATGAATTTACGCAACCTATACAAATGCGTTTTAACGAATTGATTAGTGGCGTAAGGGCAGATTTGGGGATAAGGCTATTTGGGGATGACTTAGATACGCTCTTTGCATCTGCTTCTGACATTTTGACCGTTATTTCAACGATTGAAGGGGCTGATGACGCGAGGCTTGAGCAGGTAGAAGGCATTCCAATCTTCACCGTCACACCAAAGCCTGATCAATTGGCACGCTTTGGTTTGGATATAGCCGACTTGCAGTTATGGCTCAATGCTGCGACAGGTGGAGAAACCGCTGGAATGATTTTTGAGGGCGACAGACGCTTTAAAATTGTCGTGCGATATGCCGACGACATTCGAAATGAACTCACTCAGCTTGAGACCATTCCCATAGTCACGCCCTCTGGTGAGCATGTACCAATGAGCGAATTAGCCACACTTGCATTTAAAGAAGTACCTAGCCAAATAAGCCGGGAAAATGGCAAACGTAGTATTGTTGTCACAGCAAATGTGCGTGACAGAGATATTGGCACTTTTGTTGAGGAAGCTCAGGCGAGAATTAATGATGAAGTAAATTTACCTGCTGGTTATTGGCTCGACTATGGTGGAACCTTTGAGCAGCTCGAAAGTGCGAGTCAACGATTGACGATTGTGGTACCGGTTACGTTGTTTGTGATTTTGACTATGCTGGTAATTGCGTTTGGTTCAATACGTGATGCGTTAATTATCTTCACAGGTATCCCTTTGGCATTAACAGGCGGTGTAATGTCTCTTTGGTTAAGGGATATGCCTTTATCCATATCCGCGTCGGTAGGGTTTATCGCACTGTCTGGGATTGCCGTATTAAACGGATTGGTAATGCTGTCATTCATCAAGCAACGTTTGCTAGAAACCGGAGAATTAGTGAATAGCATTGTTGAAGGGGCTCTTATTCGCTTGCGTCCGGTATTAATGACAGCATTAGTTGCAAGCCTTGGATTTGTGCCCATGGCGCTGAATACGGGCATAGGTGCAGAAGTGCAAAGACCGTTGGCCACTGTTGTGATTGGCGGCATTTTGTCCTCGACACTGCTTACTTTGGTTGTTCTACCAGTTCTCTACAGAATTGTGTATGGGAGACATCTAACTAAATTGACGATTAATCACGCTAGTTAATAATAGTTATGGAGAAGGTCGATTCCTAGTATCGACCTTTGAAATACAAACGCTGAAAAGTAATAGTTGATGGTGTCATTGGTTTTTTATAACTATATCGGTAATACTGTTAAGAAAATGAATAGGACGCTCCAAGCAACTACATTAGATATGTAGGAGGGGCTTTATGAACTTTAGTAAAGAAGCAAAACATCATGTGTTTAAAAGGTTAAATCATGCACAGTCACAATCATAGTCACGACCATTCACATGGGCGTTCGAGTGATGCGTCAAAGCGTATTGGTTGGGCGTTTTTCCTAAATGTGGTGTTCACCATTATCGAGTTTATTGGTGGCTGGCTAACGAACAGTACCGCTATTATGGCGGACGCTGTTCATGATTTAGGCGATAGTTTATCGATTGGCACCTCATGGGGCTTAAACAAGCTCAGTGATAAAGATGCTAATCGTACATTTTCGTATGGCTATAAACGATTTTCACTTCTGGGGGCGTTAATTAATGGTGTTGTGCTGACTATTGGTTCCGTTTGGATACTATTTGAAGCCATTCCCAGGCTGGCCGAGCCTGAGATGCCGCAAGTGGAAGGAATGCTGTTATTGTCGATTTTTGGCATGGCAGTGAATGGCTTTGCTGCTTATAAACTCAGTGAGGGTAACTCGCTCAACGAGCGCGTGCTCAATTGGCACCTACTCGAAGATGTCCTGGGTTGGGTGGCCGTATTTATCGTATCGATTGTATTGATGTTCAAGCCTTGGGCGATTTTAGATCCCATTTTATCCATCGGTTTTACCTTATTTATTCTTTTCAATGTGATCCGTAATTTAAAACAAACCTTAATGTTGTTTTTGCAAGCCACGCCCGATAAAGCGCAACTTGAACGCATCCGAGATGATTTGTTGTCAAATGAACACGTCAGTGACCTACACCATTTTCATATTTGGTCGCTCGATGGTGAGCGCAATGTGATGACCGTTCACTTAGTGTTAGTTGGAGATGTGTCCACAGAGCATATTCAAACGCTTAAAAATGACGTACAGCACTCACTCAAGAAATATAATTTTGAGCATACGACAGTCGAGTTTGAGTTTGCGGATGAACAATGCCGTGACGAGGCGTAAAGCAACTGATAGACTACTTGAGATGAAGAAACTTAAACGAACAAGCTACATCATGATCATGCTGATCGTATTTCAGTCGTTTTCTGCTGTAGCTAATTCATTGGATTTTCATGCAATAGACACTGAACACCTGCAACACGAGCATGATCATGCCGAGCATAGCAGCAACGCCTCGGTAAGCCCTGAAATAGATATCAGTGAAGATGACGCAAGGGGTCACCATAATCCTGCCGATTGCCACCACTGCGGACACTGCCACGGCTCACATGCCCAATGGGTAGGTCATCACAGCATCAATAACCTTAATGAGGTGGCGTCCGGCCACAACTTCAACTATTTGGATGCAGTCTTAGACGCAGCCATCAACCGCCTATTACGACCACCCAAATACCAATCCTAGGAAGTATATTGATTGCATCGCGGAACGTGTATCCGCGTTGTCCGTTTTTATCATATTTTAGGATTTATTATGAATTTCACTCATCGTAATGAGCGTGACCAATTATTCATGTGGTCACTTTTCGTCGCGCGATGTATTTTCACGCGAAACACTCAGGCAGAATCAACCAATGTATACAAGGCTCTTGATTCAACGATATTTAACCGACTTAAACTTTTATGCGCTTGCGTATTGTTTCTTCCATTTTTTGCTCACGCTCAAAATCAAAGCTGGGAAAACTGGTTATCATCGCAGATAAATAAACATCCCAACATTATAGCGGCTAAAGAACAATTGTTCAGTACTGGGGCGCTTGCGGAAGCTTCTGAGCAAGCACTTTATAACCCTGAATTGTCAACTGATTATGCGCGAAATGGCGATAACAATGACTACAGCGTAGGTATTGAACAGACAATCGACCTTTGGGACAGGCAAGGCGCAAGGCGACAAAAAGCCGGTTTTATGCGCACTGCTGCACAAGCTCAATACCAAGAAGTCGTTTTAAACAAATCAGCCGATGCTATCGACGCATTAATTAATTGGCATGCAGCAAAACGCGCAGCGTCTATTGCCAAATCACAACAACAGCAACTTAATTCGTTACTTGAATTAGTCGAAATACGCCAAGAAGCCGGTGATCTAGGCAGTATCGATGCAGAGCTTACCTTTTTGTCGTTGTCGAAACAATTTGCTCAGGTGGCGGGATCAGAGGCTCAACTTCAAATGGCCGAAGCAATAGTGCGTGAGTTACTTCCTGATTGGGAGCCAGAGCGAGGGCGGATACCGGACGAGTTTTGGCCTTCTAAAGTTGCATATCCGTCTGATGAAGAATTACTAAAGCACCCCAAAATAGCTAAAGCTTATGCGCAATGGCTCACGCAAAAAGAAGAAGCAGAAGTCACTAGACGTAATGCAAAAGCAAATCCTACTTTTGGTATTAATGCGGGGCGGGAAGAGCGAGAAAACGTCGTTGGACTGACCTTTTCTATACCGTTAAACATTCGTAATAATTACAGTGCAGAAACTCGTTCCGCTGAACGAATGGCGTTAGAAACCGAAGCACGTTTTAGAGCGCAGTATCAGAAACTACGTTTCGATTTACAAGGTGCGTTTGGCGCATGGCAAAGCTACAACCAGCAGTTTTCACAATGGCAATCGCTCGTAAAGAGTCGCATCGAGAGTAGTGCTAATTTGTTAGAAAAGCAGTGGCGAAGTGGCGATTTATCAACAACTAATTACCTGCTAGCACTGAATCAACGCGCAGAAAGCTTACTGTCTGGCATAGAGCTGGAAAAGCAAACGCGCATAGCATTGAAAAATCTCATGCTGCAATCAGGTCGCCTTATCGACTTGCCCCCAGTTCAACACGATTTCTCTATTGATCATCAGGATTAACAAAATGAATAAAACAGTATTAGCAGTTTTCATCGCCTCATATGTCGGCGCTGCACCAAGTTTCGCACAAGAGTCTGATCAAAAGCATGCTCACAATGAAACGGTAACAAGAATTGATAAAAGCATACAAGATAAGCATGACGAACATACTGATGATGGTCATGAAGAACATGAACTACAAGATGGTCAAAAGCATGATGAGCACGGAGGCGAGGGGGCCGATGAACATGATGATCACGAAAGCGAACATGCTCATGATAAAGGTGAAAGCGAGAATAAAGACGATGAAGAGCATGATGAATCTGCTTCTGCATCGCTAGACTCCAATCAAATGGCATTAGCCAACATTAAAGTAAGCACACTAAGCCCCAAAATTGTCAATTATACTTTGTATGCACCGGGTGAAATATTATCAAACGGCTATAGCAGCTATAGAGTATCACCCAGAGTGGCATCCGTTGTCACGCGTCGTCATGTGGCATTGGGAGACAGGGTAAATAAAGGCCAAGTGCTTGTCACGCTTTTTAGCGAAACCGTTGCGCAAGCACAAGCCAATTACCGAACAACATATCCAGAATGGGAAAGAGTAAAAGGACTTGGTCGAAAAACTGTTGGAGAGCAGCGCTACATTGATGCAAAAGCTAATTTTGAAGCGGCTAGTGCAGTATTAATCTCATATGGTTTATCCGATGCAGATTTGAAAACGCTCACCTCACAGCAATCAATAGCATTAGGAGAATATAGCTTACGTGCTGAAATTGATGGCGCGGTACTCAGTGACTCGTTTGAACAAGGTCAGCGTATTGATGCGGGAGAGCCGTTGATCTCGTTGGCAGATGAAAGTGAACTTTGGGTAGAAGCGCATCTACCATCGAATATTAACCTGCGGTTAGGTGCAGGTTCTCCGGCACAAATCAAAGTGGGAGACTTCACAGTTGATGCAACGGTTACACAAGAGGCACATACCATTGACCCAATTACTCGAACGAGAACGGTTCGGCTATTAGTGAGCAACCCTGAACATCGTTTGCATCCTGGTCAATTTGCCGAGGTGTATTTCCGTTTTCTGACAAAAATGCCGGTAATGGCTGTTTCAGAAAGTGCGCTAATGCGAGGGCCCGATGGAGACTGGATGGTATTTGTAGAAGATCATCCCGGCGAGTTTTTACCCGTCGAAGTTGAACTTGGAAGAGCGCTTGGTGGCTTGCGGGAAATAACCGGTGTAGAGCCGGGTTCTCGCGTAGTAAGCGAAGGTGCTTTTTTTGTCGCTTCACAAATCGCTAAAGGCGGTTTTGACCCACACAACCACTAATTAGGAGGAGTCTTTATGTTTAATAAATTAATTGATTGGGCTGTTACTAATCGTTTGTTAGTGGTGATTGCTCTGACAACGTTAATAGTCAGCGCGGTTTTTGTTATTCCAAAACTGAATTTGGATGCATTTCCAGATGTCACCAACGTGCAAGTATCTGTCAATACAGAAGCACCGGGGTTAGCTGCCGAAGAAGTAGAGCAGTTAATTACTTATCCAATAGAAGCGGTGATGTATGCCTTACCGGATGTGATGGAAGTGCGCTCTATTTCCAAAACAGGTCTTTCAGGTGTGACCGTTGTGTTTAGCGAGGACACAGATATCTATTTTGCACGTCAATTGGTATTCGAGCGTCTGCAAGCGGCTAAAGAGTTAATTCCCGAGGGCGTCGGTACGCCAGAAATGGGACCCAACACATCAGGATTGGGGCAAGTGTATCAGTATCTATTGTTGGCTGAGCCCGATTCAGGCCTAGACGCTATGGCGTTGCGTAGTTTAAATGATTGGGTGGTGAAATTGCTGCTGCTTCCTGCCGATGGCGTAACGGATGTGCTCTCTTTTGGTGGGGAAGTACGCCAATACCAAGTTAACCTCAATCCATCTCAATTACTTGGATATGGCTTGACTCAAGATATAGTGATGGAAGCACTTGAGCGGAATAATACCAATGTGGGGGGGTGGTATATGAACCGAGGGCAGGAGCAACTTGTGATAAGAGGCACTGGCTGGTTAGATCATGGCGAGGAAGGGTTAGAGCAATTACGTCAGGTACCTTTAAAAACCGTAGACGGAACAACGATTACTGTATCCGATGTGGCGAACGTTGAGTTAGGTAGCGAAATTCGTCAGGGTGCTGCCACCATGACCAGAAAAGACGCCGACGGTAACATTCAAAACTTAGGTGAAGTCGTCTCAGGCATTGTACTTAAGCGCATGGGAGCTAACACGAAAGCCACAATTGATGGCGTCAATGCTCGTATTCAGCGAATTAACCAAGCATTGCCTGATGGCGTGAGTTTTGAAGTATTCTACGATCAAGCTGACTTAATTACTCAAGCCGTGGATACGGTTGTAAATGCGCTAATGTTAGCGTTCGTATTTATTATTGTTATTCTAGCTTTATTTTTGATGAATCTACGAGCCACGTTTTTAGTCCTGATTTCGATCCCTATTTCTATTGGTATTGCCTTAATGGTCATGTCGTGGTTTGGACTTTCTGCCAACCTTATGTCGCTTGGGGGCATTGCAGTGGCAATCGGCATGCTAGTAGATGGCTCAGTGGTAATGGTTGAAAACATGTTTAAACACTTGACTCACACTGATGCTGAGCATGATCACAAGAGACAATTGGGTGAACATGTTGAAGATGATGATCCATTAGACTCGTCCCATGATACGCACGGTATCGCT
This sequence comes from Alteromonas sp. G5_S2_22_S1, assembly GCF_054968525.1. Taxonomy (NCBI): domain Bacteria; kingdom Pseudomonadati; phylum Pseudomonadota; class Gammaproteobacteria; order Alteromonadales; family Alteromonadaceae; genus Alteromonas; species Alteromonas sp. G5_S2_22_S1. Next base: position 61,057 of record NZ_JBQKUJ010000005.1, read on the forward strand.
TTGCGATTACAAGAAGCGGGCAAGGAGGTAGCCCGGCCTATCTTCTTCGCAACAGCCATAATCCTTGTGGTATTCATGCCTTTGTTTAGCTTTGAAGGCGTTGAAGCAAAATTATTTCAACCAATGGCTATTAGTATTATGTTGGCCATGCTTTCGGCGGTATTAGTTGCACTGATTATTGTACCGGCATTGGCGACGTATCTATTTAAAAAAGGCGTGAAACCACGAGAAAGCGTTGTGTTGAAACCTTTAGACGCGGGGTATCGCAAAGGGCTATCGTGGGCAATTTTGCATAAAAAAGTAGTGATTGGAATTGCTGCAATTATGGTAGTCGCTGCTGGTGTAGTGCTTCCTCGGCTTGGCACAGAGTTTGTACCAGAACTGGAAGAGGGCACCATTAACTTGCGTGTTACTTTAGCGCCTTCATCTAGTTTAGATACTGCCCTAGAGGTCTCCCCTAAGCTTGAGAATATATTAATGGGGTTTCCAGAAGTCACCTATACATTGTCGCGTATCGGTCGCGCCGAAATAGGAGGCGATCCTGAGCCTGTAAACAATATCGAAATTTATATCGGGTTAAAGCCAGTGCCTGAATGGACAAGTGCAAGTAACCGCTATGAACTGCAAGCGTTAATGGAAGAAAAAATGGAGCAACATCCGGGTTTGCTCTTCAATTTTTCTCAACCTATCGCGACAAGAGTGGACGAGTTGTTATCGGGTGTAAGAGCTCAACTTGCCATTAAATTATTTGGACCTGATCTTGACATCTTGGCTGAAAAAGGCCAAGCCATTGAAGCTTTAGTAAAAGAAGTTGAAGGTGCAAGAGATGTTGCTATGGAGCAAATTGCCGGTGAATCTCAACTGATTGTGACACCGAATCGCCGCGCTCTGTCGCGCTATGGGTTGGCCGTGGGTGATGTAATGGAGCTCGTAAGCGAAGGTTTAGGTGGAGCCAGCGCTGGCCAAATCATCAATGGTAATGAGCGCTATGATATTTATGTCAGGCTTGCTGAACAATTTCGAAATAACAGTCAAACGATAGCCGACTTGCGCTTACAAACTCCGTCAGGTGCATGGGTTCGTTTAGGAGATGTTGCAGAAGTGACGATTGCTTCTGGTCCACCGCAAGTCAGACGTGATGACGTACAGAGGCGAGTTGTTATCCAGGCAAATGTTCAAGGTCGAGACATGGGTAGCGTGGTGGCAGATATTCGTCAATCTATTGATGAGCAGCTAGCACTGCCTACTGGCTATTCAGTGGATATTGGCGGGCAATTTGAGAATCAGCAACGAGCGCAGAAGCGACTATCATTGGTTGTGCCACTTTCTTTGGGGTTAATAGCTTTATTATTGTACTTTGCTTTTGCTTCATTTGGTCAGGCAATGTTGATACTTGTAAATGTACCATTGGCTGTTATCGGGGGGGTATTTTCACTTTGGTTATCAGGTCAATATCTTTCTGTGCCGAGCTCCGTAGGTTTTATTACCCTATTCGGCGTAGCGGTGTTAAACGGAGTCGTGATGGTAGAAAGCATCAATCAGCGTGTTGCAGACGGGTTATCGGTATCTGACGCCGTATTTGATGGTGCTACATCAAGACTGCGCCCTGTATTGATGACAGCGATTACATCTGCGCTAGGCCTTATTCCAATGTTACTGTCTAATGGCGTTGGTGCTGAAATCCAAAAGCCTTTAGCGAGTGTAATCGTTGGTGGCTTGGTAACCGCTACATTTTTAACTCTATTTGTATTACCTGTGCTATTCGCCTGGTTTTCAAAAGGGAAGTTAAAAGATATGGCAAGAGCGCCTTCCTAAGCTCAGCTGGCCTGCTGTGTGCGATGAGCATCGGCAGGCTGATTATCACTTTATAAGGGGTTCACCCATTAAGCTGCCCTGTCAAGTAAACAATAATATGCGTTTCCCCTTGGTTCTGGCGGTTCAAGGGTTTTCGATGTCCAATATCCGCCTCTATTCATCTCGTTTTTTAGTCGGACAGCGTCTATTCTTGCTCGCACCAGTCTACCGCATTAATCATTGCAGAAAACGCCAATTAGATCTGTTCCAGGCTAGGGGAATTGGACACTATTCTGGCATCACTTGAACACCAGTTCAGGTGAGACTTAGCACACTTTTTCCCTGATTTCGAGAATTCAATGTTTAAGTAAATCGGAATACGACCGTCAATCTAGAACTCCCGTTTTAACGTCATACAATTCACGTGTCTAATATTACTCATTACGTGATTTACTAAAGTATAAATTATCAGTCATTGCGACATTGGTTGTGCGCCATATTGCTAATGATAGGTATTCGTATTATCATTAGCTAATTAATGCAACTTCTTTTTTACCTTATCACTACCCACCAAGGAATACTTTTTATGCAAACAAAGCTAACGCGCTTAACTTTGTCAGTTTCGACCGCACTACTATCTTTCAGTTCACTAGCTCAAGAAACACCCGATGTAGGCGAGGCGGGTGACAAAATAATGCCTGCTATAGAAGTTATTCGCGTAATAGGCGACAGCACCTCCGCTCTTTTAAAACAAACGGGTAGCGTTGTTATTATCAATCAAGATCAAATTGATAAAATTCAACCCTTGTCGACACAAGATGTTTTGCGAAGTATTCCCGGTGTGAATATTAAAAGTGAAGAAGAAACTGCCATAGTGTCTAACATTGGTATTCGGGGCCTTTCAGCAAGTGAATCTAAGTCTCTACTTTTAGAAGATGGCGTGCCCGTTGCACCGGGTCTTTTTATTGGTAACGCCCGTTATTTTAATCCCCGTATTCAGCGTGTAAGTCAAATTGAAGTACTGAAAGGCTCAGCTTCACTTCGCTATGGCCCATCCACAATAGGCGGCGTAGTGAATTATAAAACTAAAACACCCGATGATGGTGTCATCCTCACTGGCCGTGCTGGTTCCTTTAATATGCAAGAAATTACTGTAGAAGCGGGTGGCAAAAACGAAGACGAGGATGCATTTGCTGGTGTTTTAGCAACCCGCGCTAGCAGCGATGGCTTTATGGATAAAGGCTATGATATGACCGATGTAATGGCAAAAGCTGGTGTTATTTTTGACAATGGTCAAAAGTTAGGCATTAAACTATCGCGTTATGAAAATGACGCAAATATCTCTTATCGTGGATTATTACTAGCTGAGTATGAAGCGGGTGAAGACTACAACCCTGCACCAGACGATTACTACTTAACCGAGCGTACAGCGTTTGATATTAATCACGAATGGTCATTATCTAACGACGCAACCCTAAACACCCTTGTTTATTGGAGTGACGTGAGCCGCGATTATTGGCGTTATAGTGTTGATACTGAGGCCTCAAACGAGGCCAATAGTTGGGTATATACCGACAGTTTAACCGGAAATAATCGCTCGTTTGAGCGCGTTGGAATAGAAACTCGCTTGACTTTAGAACACAGCCTTATGGGTGTAGAAGCCAACAGTGAATTTGGCTTACGTTTCATGCAAGAGGAGTCAAACGACACCCGAATTCGAGCGCTGCGCAGCTCCGATCGCACAGGAGCAAACGATCGCCACCGTATTGATTCGGCGCAAAGCTATGCCGGCTATGCCCAAAGCCGTATTCAATTAAGCAATGCTTTTGCTTTTACACCCGGCCTTAGAGTAGAGTCCTATGAGCAAAAAAGAATAATACTAACCAACGATAATGCAGAAGCAACAACCAGCAACACCGAAATTCTACCCGGTGTTGGCGCAACTTACGACTTGAATGATTCGGCACAAATTTATGGTGGTGTTTACCGCGCTTTCTCGCCCGCTTCAAACGGTGTGGCACTTGACGGGCTGAGCGATCAAAACTTAGATGGAGAGCGTTCAACTAACTATGAGCTAGGCCTCAGAGGAAAGCAGGGCGACATTACTTATGAAGCAGCCGCTTTTATCATGGACTTTAGCAATCAAGTGGTAACGGGTAATAGCGACCCTAATTTGTCTCAGTCCAACGGCGGTGAAACTGAACATTTAGGTATGGAATTGCTGTTAGCCTATGATATTGGTAGTGGCTTTTATATTGATACTAACGCTACGTTTATCCCAACTTCAGAATTTAAAACAGGAGAAAATAGTGGAAACCGACTTCCGTATGCGCCAAAAGTAATTGCCAATGTTGCTTTGAGTTATGAAAGTGATAAGTTAAGCGGGGCATTAACCGTGCATCATCGAGGCGAACAATATGGTGATGCAAGCAACACAGTAGACATACCTGATGATGCCGCGGGTGGCATTTGGGGTGGCTTGTTACCTGCTTATACCTTGTTAGATGTAAACGCTAGTTATACCGTTAACAAAAATATGAAGGTATTCGGCGCTATCAAAAACCTAACTGATAAACGCTACATCACCGGCATGCGACAAGGTATTTATGTTGGCCCTGAGCGTTCGTTTGAAATTGGCGTAAATTATCGGTTCTAGTGTATACTTTTAGACAGAAATGCACTAATTCCGCATTATTGTTGCGGGATTAGTGTTATGCACCTTTGGTAACCGTTAATTTGTATGTAAAACTAAAACACGGTTAGCAGCTGGAACAAATACACGCAACATGATCAGCCGCCAATACCGAAGAGACTTTTCTTAGTAAGTTCAGCATCGCTTTATTATGGCTTATCGTTGTATCGATAAATCGCTTATTATCATTTTATGTGTCTCTCAGATTTACGCTCTAGCCAAGCTAGAGTGCTTAAACTATTGAGTCATGTCACCTATTCATTGTTCATATCAGACAAATACTGGAAGAAACAGGGGAATTGGTTCGTTCAATTATTGACAGCGCACTAACGCGGTTACGGCCGATATTGATGGCCGCATTGGCAGCAAGCCTTGTGTTCGTGCCCATGCCGATCAACGTGGATACTGGCGCAGAGGTATAACGGCCTTTGGCCACAGTGGTCATCGGCGGATAATATCGTCAACCTTGCTAACACTGGTAGTGCTGCCTGTTTTGTTTCGATTGGTTTACAAAAAGCTTGTTGTGTACTGAGCTGGGGCATTCGATATGAGTTCGAGTGCCCTCTTATTAATTGCGCTGTTTATATTACAGTTTAGAACATTCTCGAGACTGACAATATAGCGCAAAAAGGCCTAATCCGACGAGAATAATCAGAGGATGAAATAGCAAGTTGTGTACAACCGATTGTTCCCAAATAAAGCTATGTGATATAGCGCTGATAATGAATATCAGGCCAATTACCAGCAACCAAATGCGGTTAAAAATGGCATGTGAAATAAAGACTTTACTCTTACGTTGTTGGTTATTCATTGTGCTCTCCTAAAGCTTGTTTGAACGGATGTAGTCGATTCGCCGGTTCAAACTATGCCGTAAAATATTTTCATATAAAAAGGATTTGAATCCCTTTAAATTATTACCATGGGCTTGATAAAACGTATCGGGAGAATCAAAAATGCCAAAATCATCGACAATCCCTTCACTTTGAATGAAAGTGTTTTTTCCACACCAAGCAATGTTAGGTGATTGCAGGTTTTTAGTGGCGATGGCGTAACCTGAAAACGTCGTAGCTTTTGGGAATCGCTTTTGAACACTGTTTAAATAGCCGTTATCGAGAATAAAGCCTTCCAACGAGATCCACTCTTTGTCATGTTGTACTTCTACCCAGCTATGAATGATTAGCCGTGGGGCGAGTATATACAGTAAGCCCGTGATAGCACCTTTTTGCAATCGCTTATCGATGGTAAACCCATGCAAACGACATGCAATACCGGTTGCCCTTAACAGTGCCATCAGTAAGGTTGCCTTGGTATTGCATTGACCAAGACCATCTTTAAGCACCTCCGAAGCAGCTATATCATCACGTTTGTTATACCCAAATGCGACATCGTTTTGTATAAAGTGGTAAATAGCACCAATACGCTCAGAGGTAGTCAGTGACTGCCACTCCTTTTCGGCAATAAGCGTCTGAATAGCGGGCGTATCGAAATCAAGTAGGGGAGTGGCTTGTAAATAAGTGGCGTTGATAGGTGACATTAGCGTGCCTCCTCTAGTCTTGTAACAAACTCATCAAAATGTATGGGTTTACCGGCGCGAACGGGTATGAATTCGCCGGTAAAGTGTTCCTCAACCAATACCAATGCTTGGTCGCTTGTATCGTGAGCACCTAACGCAACTATGTCGAATTTTTGTGACATTAACGCAATATCATTAAGTACATCTTGTTTACTGATGGGAGAAAAAAGCCCGCTACCTGACGCCAAACGACGCTGTATATCTATACCAGCAATATGCAGCCGGCCTGTTTCAAGTGGAAAATGTACATCGCCGATTAACGCATATAGAGGAGCCTCAAAATGTGTTTCAATATGGGTTATCAGCGCAGTCAGTGTTTGATGACCACACCCGACAACTACCACGAGTCCTTTGTTTTCGAGATGGATCACCAAGGCTTGTTCGTCAACTCGGCCCAAGACTAGCTGTCGAGGAATGGGGCCGGTTGACGCCAGTGAATCCATGAGTATCGTCGGCTTGTCGATAGTCGTTACATCCTTGCCAGGATAGCTAAGTGGGTGTTGATTCACAAAAAACTATCACTCTTTGGCAATGAATTACCCTTTGCTTTCGGGCATAAGACCAATCCGCTGAAGCCTAAATCAATCATACTCTTGAATCGAATCTGATGACTAGGCTCGAATTAACGTACAAAAATGTATCATACTGAACGACTCAAAAGTACGTAAAGCGGACCTTTGCTAGGCTCAAGTTGAAAATCTTTGTCACCGAAAAAAAGCGGCTACGTAGCAGCACATCAGCTTTATGTTTTCAGGTCGCATTTTGCTAATAGGACTAGTAGTATAAAACAGGACGAACGAATTCACTCAGTTTACAAATTAAGGGAAATGAAATGGAAAGGATGACGACGATTAGGTTAATAGTATTTTGGGCAAAGTTCGCGGCTATACTATTCACTCTTCCTACTGCTGCACAAAGTTTGAGCCAACATCAAGCTGATCTAGATACCTATTTAAAGGCCCTTAGTGACAATAATAAGATTATGACTGCGGTGTATGTGACTGAGAATGGTGTTCCACGTTATGAGCACTATGCTGGTCTTGCTTCAGTCGAAGATAATAGTCCAATCTCTGCCCAAACACGTTTTCGAATTGGCTCAGTGACAAAGACATTCACAGCGGTACTCGTAATGCAGCTTATCGAAAATAGAAAGCTGAGTTTGGATACAAAGCTAAACCAATTCTACCCTGCCATTCCTAATGCAGAACACATCAACATTAAGCATTTATTGAGTCATCGTTCAGGGATATTCAACTATACCAATGACCCTGACTACACGAGTTTTATGACGACCCCGCAGACAAAAGAAAAGCTTCTTTTAAGGATTCAAGGGTATCGGCCTGAGTTTAGCCCGGGTAGTAAACACAAGTATTCTAACTCTAATTATGCGCTCTTAGGCTTCATTATTGAATCGCTATACGACAAGCCGCTTAACGAAATAATTATTGAGAAAATTACTCAACCATTAGATTTAAACAGCACTTATTACGGTAATAGCATTGAAATTGAAGAAAATGAAGCCTCGTCTTATCGACATAGCGGACACTGGATCAAGCAGCCAGAAACGCATATGAGCGTGCCTCACGGAGCAGGAGCAATTGTTTCTACTGCGAAAGATACCAATCAGTTTTTTACTGCGTTGTTTGACGGTAGACTGATATCAAGCGATTCTTTGCGTGCCATGATGAAGCTTGAAGATGGTTATGGCCTAGGTATGACAGCGGCCCCGTTTGGCGAGAAGAAGTTTTACGGGCATTTTGGTGGCATTGACGGATTTGTTTCCGCAGCGGGCTACAATACAGAAGATGGTCTAAACGTAACTGTGCTAAGTAATGCATTGAACTATAACTTCAACGATGTTTTGATTGCAGTTCTAAAAAACATGTACGGTCTTTCTATAGATATTCCTGACTTTTCTGCAAAACCTATAACGTTAAGCGAAAAGATTTTAAGCTCATTTGAAGGTAAATATGCGAGCACAAAAGTGCCTATTAAGATTCGCTTTTGGGTTGAAAATGGAAGATTAATGAGTCAAGGAGAAGGTCAAGGCGCTCTTCCGCTGACAGCGTATTCAGAAACAGAATTTCGTTTTGATCCTGCGGGTATCGTCATCAACTTTAACAAACCGAGTGCCTCATCATCTCAATCGAATGGTTTCATTCTGAGCCAAGGCGGTGGTAAATATGAATTCAAACGCCGGTAATAGCAATTTAAGCTAGTTTTCTTTGCCTAAAGTCAGAAGTTGAAAATAGCATCGTTTAACGTCTGCTATTTGTCTAATGCTTCCGCTAAAACTATGAAGATAAAAGAATGATACTTTTTTGTTTAGTATGATTGTTTTTTGTTTTGGGTGATACTTTTTTGTCAATCGACAGTGGGATGGGGGCAAAAATAGACGTATTCACCAGTGCTGGTTGGTTAAAACCAAAGCCTATACTGCTTTTTTCTTCCCATGTACGCCCACCAATATGATCACGATGGAAATGACTAATAAAAACAGTATCAAGTTCATCAGTGTTTACATCAAGGCGCTGTAAGTTTTGCTCAAGTGGAGATTCTTGTGCTTGTTGTCGGTTGTGTCCCAGATCAAATAACACGGTGTGCTTATCCGTTTGCACTAAGTATGAAACACCAGCCTCTGTGGCAAACCCCGGCTCCCCATAAAAATTAACCACGGGCGTGACACTCAGTCTGTGTGTACTTTCTCCAATCGATATGGGTGTAAAGCGCTGAGATGTCCAGTATTGCGATAATGCACTAGCGGATGACTGGTGGCGAGCGTCAAAAATAAACAATGAAGCAATCACGCACAGTGCGATCACACAAAAGATTATTGCTCGCTTCATCACATCACGCCATACATTGTAATCGGCTAAAACCGGCGCGAGATCGGGAGGGAGGGGCATAGGTTTGAGCGCCGATACGTTACTACCTCCGGTATTACCTTTTGGCACCCACCCCAAAAGATAGCCTGGGATTGTTGCAACGATCCTGAGCAGTTGTCCAAAAATTTCACGGACATCCCGTTGTTTTAGTCCGATCTTCAACATTAAAAGATGAGCGTGTATATGAGGAATAAGATAACGTTGACCCAGAATATGCGCACGCTCTAACGCGATGAAGGCAGATGATAAATCTCCTGTTGCTTCGAGTTCCCGAGCCAATTTCTTTGAGCGTTCATATTCACGTTTTAGAAGTGGTTTCATAATTTTGCTGCCTTCAAACTGTCTATGAACCGGAATTATTCAAGGTTTTAGTCGAAGGGTATTGAACAAATCGCCTGTATTAAGCAAAAGCGCCTATTGTTTATCCATATTTTGGGTTTGTCCTGGTGTTACGCCAATAGTGTCGCGCAGAATTCGTGTAAAATGAGCTTGATCGGCAAAGCCTGCATCATAAGCGGCATCCGCTAAGGAAGCGCCTTTTGCTAATGATTGAAATGCCAAGTTTACCTGTTTCCATACAATGATTTTTGAAAATGGGACGCCAAGGTAGTGTGTCGATAAGGCGCGAAGTCTAGAGACTGAAAGACCTACATGTTTCCCGATAAGCTCGACAGTCGGGCGCTTATCGATACTGTTGAGATAAGTCATCGCCGAGATTAGTCGTGCGTCAATGACACTGTTATTTTGATGATAAAGTGTTTCCAGCTTATTCATCATGTCACGCAAAGGAATATCCGCTAACAACGTGTCTAACATTTCCAGAGAGAGGCTTTGTACTATTAAACCTTTTTGCTGAGAGGGTTGCAGAGCGTCGGCAAAAAAAGAATCTGGTTCAATAAGTAGAATGACGATGGGTGATGATGTAGTAATTCTATGTTTAACACCTGAGGGAATTAACCACCCATTACCTTGTTTTTCAAATGTGTTGTCATCGGTAACAGTAATGCCTGCGCCTGCAACCAACTGCAGAGCGGCATGGGCATGCAAATTATTTTCTGCGCTCATACCTCGAAACGCAATCCAGGTTTCACCAAAACAATATTCGCCTTGCCATTTCAAATTAAATTTACCTTTGTTCGTCAGAGAGGAAAGGTTTATTATCACCGTCGAACATCCTATCTTTAAAATCCTCCTATGTCTAATACGGTTTAGTATTAGACATAGTGTATAAGGGTAAGTTATAGTGTTGCCATCTTAACCTACAATAAAAACTCACTTGGCCATCACTAAACCCACACCTTTGTTTCCCACGTATGCTGAGCTGGCAGAGCTCAGTTTGTCTGACTATCCGCAGCTAAGTTCATTCTTAGAAAAGCAACCGACATGGATGAGACAGCACTGGGACTGGGCGAAAGAATACCTTTTATATATAGGTCGCAACAAATCACAGCACACGTATGTGCGTTTTCGAAATGACATCGAAAAGTTTCTACTGTGGGTCTTTATGGTGGATAAACAGCCAGTGGACGATTTGCGCAAAGCAGATATTTTACGATACATCGATTTTTGCGTGGCGCCACCGGTTAAATGGATAAGTACGCAGCTCCATGACCGATTTAGCCTCAAAAACGGATACTTTGCTTCAAACCTTAAGTGGACGCCGTTCAGGCAAACGCCGCCCAAATACGATAAGGATAGAGTGCTCGATCCGAAAAAGTACCAACCATCATTGCAGACCCTCGAATCTACTTTTGTGGCATTAAGCTCTTTTTACCGCCATCTCATCGATGAAGAAATTTGTTTCGGCAATCCCATTCCATTGGCGAAACGTGATTGTAAATATTTGATAAAAGACAGTCAGGTGAAGACGATCAGTCGATTAACGGAGCAGCAATGGCAATATCTCTTAGATACCGCAGTTGAGATGGCTGATAACGATCCACTTGTGGAACGCAATTTATTCGTTATTGCTACCATGAAAACCCTATTCCTAAGGCTTTCAGAGCTCTCGGAGCGCCAAGACTGGACACCATTGATGAGTCATTTTTGGACAGATGAGGACAACAACTGGTGGTTTAAGGCCTATGGAAAAGGCAAAAAGATTAGAGATATCACGGTACCACCGGGTTATCTTACGTTTTTAAAACGCTATAGAGAATGGCGTGGATTGTCATCGTTACCATCAAAAGGCGAGCAAACCGTGTTGGTTGAAAAAATACGAGGTCGTGGAGGTTTAACAAGCCGTCAAATATCCAGGCTCGTGCAGCAAGTATTTGATGCAGCTTTCGATAAAATGAAGTCTGAACATGGAGTAGAAGCCGCACAGAAATTAAATGAAGCAACGACACATTACTTGCGTCACACCGGTGCCAGCATGGAGATTGAACGTGACAGGCCTTTGAAAGATTTATCTGAGGATCTAGGTCATTCAAGTAGTGCGACCACTGACACGGTTTATGTGCAAGTGGAGCGAAAACGCCGAGCGGCATCAGGTAAAGACAGAAAAGTTCAATAGCTACATTTGACATTTAGATAGACAATATCTCGGTTTAAGCCCTTGATATAACAACTTGTGTCTTATAATTATATTGTAGAGGTGATTCGCTTATGTCAGGGACAATCGGAAAGATTGCAAAACTAATCGGTGTGAATAAAGAAACCATTCGCTTTTATGAGCGCAATGGCTTAATCAGTCAGCCACAAAAGCCCTCTGAGGGTTATCGAGTATATCCTAAGGAAACGGTTGATAGGATCCGATTCATAAAACGCGCTCAAGAATTAGGATTTACGCTTAAAGAAATAGATTCTCTGCTGTCCTTAAATAGCGAGTGCTGTAGCAAGGTAGAAGCGCTAGCAAAACAGAGACTTGCATCTGTGCAATCTAAGCTGGAAGACCTAAAACGATTAGAGCATGCGCTATTGGAGAGCATCACTAAGTGTCAGACGAATGATGATGATAGCCATTGCCCCATTATTAATGCCCTGTCACCAAAGTAAATGTATTTAACTATCTAGAGCATCCCGCTAAAAAATCACAATGAAATAACTAATCAAGCTTGACTCTGTACGAAGGTACATACTTTATACTCGGTGCTATCTTATCCAATATCGAGATTAAATATGATCAACGACGACTCTAAAATGCCGATGGTGGGAGGTATTATCGCGGCGATCGGGGCAGGCATTTGTTGTGTAGGTCCGTTAGTCCTATTGTTGCTTGGAATAAGTGGCTCATGGATTAGTAGCCTAACCGCTTTTGAACCGTACCGTCCAGTTTTTGTAGTGACCGTCATGCTCTTCCTTGGCTATGCAGGTTATAAAATCCATCGGCCGATTGAAAAATGCCAACCAGGAAGTGTCTGCGCAATTCCGCAAACAAGGCGTCGTCGTCAAATTGCCTTTTGGATAACGTCATTAATAGCACTTGTTTTGATCACAAGTAACTATTGGCTAGTTTGGTTAATCTGATTTCAAGAACCTTACACAATCCCTAAAACATTTTAAAACAGGAAAATATTATGAAAAAACTATTACTTACGATGGCTTTACTTTCAAGCACCACGGCGTGGGCAGAGTTAAAAACAGTCACGCTAGAAGTACCTAGCATGAATTGTGTTACTTGTCCCGTTACGGTCAAATTAGCACTGAAAAAAGTGAAAGGCGTAAAAACAGTCGAGGCTACATATGAACCAAATGAAGCCATTGTTACCTTCGACGATACGAAAACCAATACAAAAGAGTTAATGGTAGCCACCGAGAATGCAGGCTATCCGTCTAACGTAAAAAGTAGCGATTAATCTATGAACGCACAAAGCAGCTCTAATTGTTGTGCAAGCAAGGCGAAGCAACTTCATGTTGCTATTATTGGCAGTGGGTCTGCGGCATTCTCATGCGCCATTAAGGCGGCAGAAAATGGTGCAAGGGTCACCATAATAGAAGGAGCCGACGTAATAGGCGGGTGTTGTGTTAATGTCGGCTGCGTTCCATCAAAAATTCTCATCCGCGCCGCTCAATTAGCGCATCAACAACGAAGCAACCCTTTTGAAGGCATTGAAGACCACGAACCTAAAATAGACCGCACGCTTTTATCGCATCAGCAAATCAGTCGCGTAGAAGAATTGAGAACTACAAAATACCAAAATATACTGAAAAACAATCCGGCATTAACCTTGATTAAGGGGTATGCGCGGTTTAGTAGCAAAAATGCGCTGAACATTACCCATGCTGACGGTACAGAAGTAACACTACTTGCAGACAAATTTCTTATTGCAACAGGCTCAACACCCACTTTCCCTAAAATAGAAGGACTACAAAACACCCCATATTGGACTTCAACAGAAGCGTTGTTCGAAAAAGAGCTACCTAAGAGCCTTGCAGTAATTGGCTCATCGGTTGTCGCTGTAGAAATTGCTCAGGCATATGCTCGATTAGGTTGCCAAGTTACTATTTTAGCGCGCAGTACCTTGTTGAAAAGTGAGGATCCACTGTTGGGTGATAGATTAAGTCAGTGTTTTGAGAAAGAGGGCATTGAAATAATAAATAATACCCAAGTCACTCGAATCACTCATGATGACAATGGTTTTTTCATACAGACCGAAGATGAGCAAGTGCTCTGTGAGAAGTTATTGATATCTACAGGTCGTCACGCAAACACTGTAGGACTTGATTTAGATGTAGTAGGTGTCAGGACCGATGGATCTGGCGCTGTCCTTGTTAATGAAAAGCTTGAGACAAATGTTTCTCATATCTACGCTGCAGGTGATTGCTCAACCATACCTCAATATGTGTATGTTGCGGCGGCTGCAGGCAGCCGTGCCGGTTCAAATATGACTGGTGATAACTTGAAGCTAGACTTATCAATCATGCCTGCCGTTATTTTTACCGATCCGCAAGTTGCTACCGTTGGGTTATCAGAAGGTGAAGCTGAAAATCAGGGAATAAGCGTTATTAGCCGCGTATTAGAAATGGAAAATGTGCCAAGAGCCTTAGCCAACTTTGAGACAGACGGTTTTATAAAGTTAGTGGCAGATAAACAGTCCAATAAGCTTATCGGTGCGCAAATCTTAGCACACGAAGGTGGTGAGCTAATACAAAGTGCAGCCCTTGCTATACACAATCAAATGACAATTGAAGATTTAGCAAACCAGCTTTTTCCTTATCTAACCATGGTTGAAGGTCTGAAACTGTGTGCGCAGACTTTTAATAAAGATGTGAGTGAGTTGTCTTGTTGCGCTGGATAATAAATATAATTCTATTCACGAATTAACGCTACTCGACGGAGTATTTTTATAAAGTCAGTAAGAATCCAACAATAAAATCAGTTGCTTACAAATATTCATCAAAATTTAGGGACCTAAACGGTAGTTCAGCCAGCGCTATGTCTTCAGAACATTCGATGTTGCGATGTCTACTCCAGACTTTATCAAAAAAATTAAACTATTAATTAAATGCTATGACAAATCTTCACGTTTAATTAAACTTGTTACTGGACCAAAGTGGCATGATTTTAAAGATCTAAACGTCAATATAGTAGATACAGTTTGGATTGACGCTAAAAGTGCCGGTGAGTTTGGAGTTGGTGTCAGAGCGGTGATAAATGCAATCTTTGCAGGCGATAAGAGAACGGTAAACTTTAACAGGATATTAGAAGCATCAAATCGCCTGTTATTGAATAAGTCCGATGATGTCGAACTACTAAAAGAACTACACGACTGCCTTTTATGGTCACCGAAGCTCCTTAGAGAGGAAACTGGACAAAGAGATTCTCTTTTATCGGAACTAGAAGCAGCGCAGAGCGAAATTCAATCCTTAATGTCTTCAAACTGAAGGAAAATGCATCCAAATCGCTATAGCGAAGTCTTCTAGTTTGGGTTGTAAAGCTAATACATTACTGAAATATTCTGAATATTAATGTACCAAATGTAGAATATTGCGTTAAAAAATATCACGCATGATAAGTGTAATTATCATGCGTGAAACCCTGTATAATCAACATGTTATAATGCTTTTTTTAAATAGTTCGAACGCGATAATTATAGTCGTAAACGGGTAGGGACAATAACATTTTAGATGTGGAATGGGACTACTAGCCACTAGTAAAATGACACTTGATCTAAAATCCTTTGAAGCTATTTCGATGTCTTTACTTCTTTTACCAACCTTCTAGTTGCTTGGTAAAAGAAAATTATAATAAGAAAAGCTTTCTAACAATAAATAATCGTTAGATTAATCCTTTTATTAGTGTCCAATGAACTATGAAAGGCAAAGGCTGATTAATTTAGATTCGACTCCTTTATTCAAAGGTAGTCCTATAAAATCAAGATATATATCTCATAAAATGTGTGTTTTCAGATAACTACTAAGTTTATAAATAATCATGAAGATTCGAAATGTAAATCTGATTCCGCTCTTTAAGATAACTAATTTAAAGTTATGTTAGTTATATCGAATTCCAGTCTGGCTAGAATGGCATTCCAAAGCTGGAATAGAAACGACACTTTAATTTTCTTTTTATTAGAGTATTTATATATCTCATTTAACATAATATACATTATGCGTAATTGGCTGTATGGATGATTAGGGCGATGATGTCGCTCTAATCGGATGTTTTGTTGGCTGTGATTACTTACAGACTTTTATGCGTGGCTGTTGTGTTTGCCCTATGTTGAGTTTTGGGCTTGCGCGTGAAAATCTCACTTGCGTTAGTGCTTTTAATTTAAAACCGCTCAGATGATTTGATTTAGGAATGATAAATTGGGTCGTGAAATTGAATCGTACGCTACGTAAAATGTGCGGCATGATTACCCTGATTATTTAATTTCATTCACGTAGCGTCACGGTATGAAATTCTACTCATGGCGGCGACTGATTAGAAATTCAGATAGAGATTGAGTGAGAATGTGACAGGCGCGCTTTATACTGTGCTTTAAATGAAGAGTTTTTGAGATTGGCTTAAGGAACGTTCACGCTTAAAAAGAAAAAGCCAGGCGTCATACTAAACACAATTATGGCCTGGCTTTGTTTATATAAAAAGCTGGTAAACTTACAATTAAATTAAATAAGCCAGTTATTTATTGCGCGTTACTGCTAATTTTTAAAAACCTTGTCTAATCGCTTAACATCTTCCTCGTAGCTTAGCGCCATTTTACTGCGTTCGTAGCTTTGTATTGCTAATTTATTGGCGGCCTTAACAAACGTGTTATCTACGCGATCGAAACAGGCTTTTATCGTATTAAGTGACTTTTGAATACGTATCGCTACTTCAATGTTAGCCGCGCCATCGCGCGCTATACTGGTGTAAGCATCATCAAACAAGTCATCTACATTTAATGCCGGGACAGATACGGCATCATACTTATAATGTGGTTTGCCGTTATCTTGAGTTTTAGGCTTAATGTTTTTACGCTCGTTTTGACGACTATCTTGTTCGGCATTTTTATACCAGATAAGTAAAAGCCGCGTAATACTGCTAATGGCGTTAATAGCCGTACCGTGATCGTTTACCGATGGCGATAAAGCACGAGATGCAATTTCTGCCAAAACAATAAAGCCGAAGCGCGGGTCAGCTTCGAAAGAGCGAGCTTCGCCTATTTTAAAAGCGCTGATAATGTCTTCGAAATCTGCATTATACTTTACGAACGCGATGGGCTTATCGGGTGTAACAAATTCCCCCGGAAGCATGGCCACATTTACAAAGTTACCATTGGTTTTGGCCCACTTGTGCAGTTTTGCGATATCAATTAATTGAATATAGCCAATCTCATTCGTGTAAATAGCATGACTCCCCTGCTCTTTTATCTCATCTTGCGGCACTGCACCTAAACATGGCGCTCCAATTCTATTGCTTATGGCGCGCCCAGTGGCGTGTTCAACTTTTATTAACGTGGAGCCGACACGGCCCAATCGAGCCACACTGTCTACCCAACGTATAAAGGTTAAAATAACAACAGCGAAGACCAAGCACGTTAAACAAAATAAGATAAAGACCCCAGCTTTTTCGAAAAAAGCGTGGTTTATAGCAGTAATGCCAACAGCACTATAAATGAATGCACCAATGAAAACAGACAGTGCATTTTGTGAAACGTCATCGGAAATAATTAGGCTTAACGAGCGCGGCGTTGAAGATTGGCTGGCTGAAGCATAAGCGTTAACCATAGTTCCTGCAGAGAATGTGGCAATTACCATCATGCTAGACGCCATGATTGACAGTAATGTCTCTACAGTTTCAGACTTTATTTCAGGAATATGTTCAGCAACTGACGTGCCATCGGCAACCTTTGCGATAAATACAGCGATAAGTGATAGCACACAAAATACAAGCGGCTTCAACCACAACTTCTCTTTAAAGCTGTAAATGAGAAATCTTAATTTGTCTACGGTAATTGGGGCTTCCATTCTTTTACTCTTATTGTTCGATTCTCTTGATACGTGCGTTACTCTATTTTTGATTCACCTTGGCTTTTTCGCAGAAGCACAACGTTTGGAGCAGTACTTCACATTCTCCCAATCTCTTTCCCACTTCTTGCGCCATGTGAATGGCCTATCACAGACCGGGCAGATTTTGGTAGGTAAGTCAGACTTCTTCATTTTTAGTTAGCTTTGATAGAAATATCGTGGCGTCCTGTTTCATGGTTTCTATATTTTCTTCTTTCATCCGCCCATAGGTCTTATAAATCATTGCCATACGGTGATTGTTACTAAGCTTTTCTTTGTGTTTATCAATGAAATGCCAGTATAGGTAGTTGAAGGGACAAGCTTTTGGTCCCGTTTTCTTCGAAACCTGATAGCCACAGTTTTTGCAGTAGTTACTCATTTTATTGATATAGCTACCGCTAGCGACATAGGGTTTACTTGCTAAGTTTCCACCGTCGCTGTACAAGATCATTCCCGCCACATTAGGCAGTTCAACCCATTCATAAGCATCGGCGTACACAAGCAAATACCAAGCTTGTACCTCTTCAGGACTCAGTTCGGTTAACAAGCTGAAATTGCCTATTACCATTAGCCGTTGAATATGATGAGCATAGGCATTTTGCTGAGTCTCTTTAATGCACTGACGCATACAGTTCATGTTGGTCTGCGCATCCCAGAAAAAAGAAGGTAGCGCTCTACTATTATCGAAGTAATTATCGGTCTTCAAGTTAGGCATGAAGTGCCAATAGAAACCGCGAACATACTCGCGCCATCCCAGAATTTGTCGGATAAACCCTTCCGCAGAATTTAGCGGCACTTGCCCTGCGTGGTAGGCTTGTTCGGCGGCTTGAATGGCTTCTTTCGGTGTAAGAAGGCCACAGTTTAAGTAGAACGCGATATGTGAATGATAAAGCCAAGGCTTTCCCTCGACCATAGCGTCTTGATACTGACCGAAATTTGCTAGCCTCTCTTCGATGAAGGTGTTCAAAACGCTGAGTGCATCTTTTCGCGTGACCGCAAAGTGAAAATTATCAATATCGCCAAAATGTTCGCTGAATTCACTTTTTACTAATTCGATAACATCTGAAGTAATATCGTCAATAGCGAATGTGGTGTGTTTTGGCACCTTTTGGGTTTCAGGCATAGACTCGCGATTTTGCGCGTCATAGTTCCATTTCCCCCCAATAGGGTTTTTACCATCCATCAACACATTGTGCTTGCGCCTCATTTCCCGATAAAAGAACTCCATGCGAAGCTGCTTTTTTCCATCGGCCCATTCACTAAATTCATTGGGGGTAGAGAAAAAGCGATTATCTTCGCAAATAGTAACGGGTATACCTAGTTGATTTTGCCACTGCTGCATGCTTTTAAGCAGCCGATATTCCCCAGGCACAGTTACCTTAACTTCATCAAAGTGCTGCCGACTTAACGTATGCCTTACTTGTGCGAGTAAATCACCCTGGTTGCCTTCATTGGTATAGTGGACGTAGTTAACCTGATAGTTATTGTCGCGCAAATGTTCAGCAAAATGACGCATGGCACTAAACAGGAAAGCGATCTTCTTTTTATGATGCTTTACATAGGTAGCTTCTTCCCGCACTTCTGCCATAAGAATGGTGTCTTTGCTTTTTACGGCGCCCGCTATTACTGGTAATGAGTCGGTGAGCTGGTCACCTAGGACTAAAATAAGTTCTGCCATACCCTACTCTTTTAATGTTTGAAACGCGTCTAGTGCTCGCTGGCGTGATGCCTTTAAATCAACAATAGGCTTAGGGTAATCCTTACCAAGCTCAACACCCGCATCTTTCAATATAGCAGATGGTGCTTCCCAGGGTTTGTGGATATATTTATCAGACAGTCCATTTAGTTCGGGGCAATATTGACGAACATAGCCGCCTTTCTTATCAAACTTTTCACCTTGGAGGATGGGATTAAAAATTCTGAAGTACGGTGCGGCATCTGCCCCTGAGCCTGCTACCCATTGCCAACAAGCGCTATTACTGGCTAAGTCGGCATCAAGTAAGGTATCCCAAAACCAGCGTTCACCTTCATGCCAGCTCAATAACAAATTTTTGACTAAAAGTGATCCCACAATCATGCGAACGCGGTTGTGCATGTAGCCTGTTTGCCACAGTTCACGCATACCCGCATCAACAATAGGAATTCCTGTATTACCGGTTTGCCACGCTTTTAGCGCTTTTGCGTCAGTACGCCATGGAAATTTGTCAAACTTATCGTTGAAGTTTTTATTCGGTAGCGTAGGAAAGTGAAACAGAAGGTAATAGCTGAATTCTCGCCAACCAAGTTCACTGAGATAAGTCTCGATGCTTTTGTCTTCGCTAGTCCCGAACCTATCTTTTATGGCGTACCAAACTTGGTTTGGTGACACTTCGCCAAAATGTAAATGCGGTGACAGTCGTGAAGTTCCTTTCGCCGAAGGAATGTCTCTGCCGTCTTTATACCTTCGTGCTGAGTTTTCAATAAAGTCAGACAGATTATCTGCCGCGCCATCTTCGCCAGGCGTCCACTCCTTGGCAATGGTGTCATCCCATTTTATGGTCGGAAGCAACGCTAACGCGGCTAAGCCATCGCTGTTATCGTCAACATCTGCATAGGTAATACGTGCTGGAGGTGCCTTCGGGTAGCGTGGCTCTTCAATCTGTAGACAGCCATTTTTGTAGTAAGGGGTAAAAACTCGATAAGGCGTACCATCTTTTTTGAGTACCTTCATTGGCTCCCACAATAAACTACCGTTAAAGCTATGCGCCTCGTAGTCACTATCTAGAAGTGACTTTTTAATGGCTTTGTCACGGTTAATTTGCCATGGCTCGTAACACCGGTTCCAAAAGATAGACGATGCATTAAAGGACTCCATGAGCTTTGGAATGAGAGTTTGTGGATCGCCTTTAAAAATTTGTAGATGACCGTTCAGCCGTTTGTTTAAAGATTTTAACGAATGGTGAAGCCACCACTTGCTTGCACCGCCAGGCATTCTGCCATCTGGCGCACTTTCATCAAATATGTAGATGGGAACGATTTTTCCCATGTCACACGCTGCATTCAATGCAGGGTTGTCTTTTACGCGAAGGTCTTGTCTAAACCACATAATGCTTACAGGAACGGTCACTTTTTTTCCTCAAATATTGCACTTATTTCTAATATTTATCGTATTTTAACTATTACGCCTTAAACCGGATTCAGGATCCGGTAAATAAATAAAAAGTACCATTAAAATAGTATGATAAATCAACAGATTGAAGATGCAGGCTCGAGTGATGTTCAAAGAGGTGTTTTTTGGTTTCGACATGATTTAAGACTTCATGACCAGCCCGCTATTGCTGAACTATGCACAGCGGTTTCTCAAGTGACATTCACCTATATCTTAGATGACAAATGCTTTGATGATGCCGCTTTCGGTTTTTCACCAATGGGAAAACACCGGCATACTTTTTTATTACAAACCTTAAGTGATTTAAAACAGCAACTTAATCAACGAGGTCATGAACTCCTTATTCTCAAGGGTAATACTGCTGAATGTATAGTGCAGTTGCTCAATGCCGGCGGGTACACGCATTTAGGAGTAAGTCAGCATTGTGGCTTTGATGAAACTGCCCAACTCAATACAGTAAAGCGCTTTTTCAACACGCTTAGGGTTATTGAAACGCCAACGTTTGGGCTATTTGACGCCGAAGTATTACCTTTTGATATTGAAGGCATGCCTGATGTTTTCAGTCCGTTCCGTAGAAAAGTAGAAAAGCACTGTACACCGTTACCTGTTCTAGAGCGCATCGCCCAATTACCAGACGGGTTTATGCCTAATATTGATAAGCAGTATATTTTAGACATCGAGTTGAGTTTACCTAAGCCCTCGCCTTCATCATTTATTGGGGGGGAGTCGGCCGCACTTAACCATTTAGAAACCTACCTATTCGATTGGAAGGCAGCGGCAACGTATAAAGAAACTCGGAACACCTTAGATACGTGGAAAGACAGTACTAAACTTTCAGCGTGGCTAGCGAATGGGTCTCTGTCAGCGCGCGAAGTTATAAGACAAGTTCAGCGCTTTGAACAAACCATAGAGAAAAACGACTCAACATACTGGGTATATTTTGAGTTGTTATGGCGAGAATTTTTCCATTGGTTACAGTGCAAGTATGGTGCTAAGTGGTTTCGTTTTAGTGGTATACAAGGTAGAAAGCCCACCACCTGTCACGACCCGGAAACCTTCTCTCGCTGGTGTAAAGGAGAAACAGGTTATCGCATTGTAGATGCATGCATGCGCCAACTTGCCAAAACCGGTTACATGTCAAATCGAGGCCGCCAGCTAGTAGCAAGTTGTTTTGTTCATGAATTACGCCAAGACTGGCGATATGGTGCAGCGTGGTTTGAACATCAGCTTATTGACTATGACGTGGGAAGTAACTGGGGAAACTGGCTTTACCTTGCTGGCGTTGGAAGCGACCCTCGTGGACACAGGCAATTCAATTTACAAAAACAAACGGAAATATATGACCCCGATGGTCGCTTTCGTAAGGCGTGGTTGTAGTACCTAGCTGTATGTTGAGCGACAACACTAAACCGCCTATTACAATAATATGGTTAAAGCGAGATCTTCGCTTGCGAGACCATGAACCCCTTTTTCGTGCTGTCGCATCTAATGAACGTATTCTCTTACTTTATTGCTGGGAACCGTCATTAATAGAAGAACCGCACATGAGCGTGCGTCACTGGCACTTTATTCAGCAAAGTATCGACGATATAAATGGTCAACTGCCAGAACATGTCAACGTACTAACGCTGCATATGGAGGCCGTTGATGCCCTAGCCTTTATTTCACGGTTTTACACGATTAACGCGGTTAGAAGTTACCAGGAAATAGGTTTAAAGGTTACGTATAACCGCGACTTACGGGTCGCTAACTATCTGAATAATAGGCGCATCCCCTTTTTGGAAGCAAAATGTGGCGCGGTAATAAGAGGATTGCCTCATCGAGCGCAGTGGCAAGCTAACTGGGAGGAGTATTTTGCTGAAAGCACCTATGATTACGACCTAAAGCGTGCAAATTGGGTTAAATGGAATGTGCATGTTGATATACAAAAAGCGTCGCTAACACTGAGTGAGGTTTCCGCTTTATATGCGGCAAAAAAATATATAAATAAGGATTACCTGTCAAAATACTGTGGCGTTTTATCCGAAGACGGCCTTATAGATTTTAGCGCAATGCAGCCCGGTGGCGAACGGCGAGCGTGGCAAGTACTTAAGGACTTTTTTAATGATCGCGGTCAGTACTATCACCAACACATTTCTAAGCCCGAGTACGCAAGGCGTGCTTGTTCTCGTTTGAGCCCATACCTTGCTTGGGGCAATATCTCGATTAAGCAAGTGTATCAAAGTGTACAGCGCCAAAAACATAAGAAACGAGCGTTGCCAATACACGAGAAAAAGCGCTGGAGCCGTGCCCTGTCCGCGTTAACATCAAGGTTACACTGGCATTGCCACTTTATTCAAAAATTTGAAAGTGAACATAGTATTGAATGGCGCCCTATGAACAGCGCATATGAAAACTTCCCTTACATAGACGGGCCGGAAGCAGAACGTCGCTTTTACCACTGGAGTATTGGTCAAACGGGCTATCCTTTGGTTGATGCCTGCATGCGTGCACTTAGGCAAACTGGGTATCTCAACTTTCGCATGCGTGCCATGGTAACAAGCTTTTTATGCCATCATTTAAATGTACATTGGATCAAGGCTGCCCACTATCTTGCTACGCAGTTTTTGGACTTTGAACCAGGTATTCACTACCCTCAAATTCAAATGCAAGCAAGCGTGACCGGTATTCACACGGTTCGCCTATACAACCCTGCGTCTCAGTCTAAAAAGCTAGATCCAGAGGGTGAGTTCATCAAAAAGTGGGTACCTGAGCTTGGTTCACTGCCCAGTGACGCGGTACATGCGCCTTATTCGCTGTTACCGCTTGAAGCGCAAATGTTCGACTTTGCCCTCGACCGTGACTATATCGCCCCTATTGTGGACATAGCTCAACACAACCGCGCGACCGCCAAACGCTTGTGGGATTACCGGGAGCGAGATGATGTTATAAAAGAAGCGAAGCGCATCATACATCGTCATACAATGCAAAATAGCCCCAGCCGAGCGTGGTTTAAGTCCAAGACGACTCAAAACCACTAGCGGTTATTTTTTCGAAGCCATTCGGTTAACAGCTTAATTTGCCCACACTTATAAGAGGCATACATTAAGCGCATGGCATTAGACATAGCCTCGCTGTCAGTCCAGCCTGTTTTTTCACGGATTTCATCGTAACACGCTTTCGCTTCTGGGCTAACATAGCCCCTAACTAGCTTTTTACCAGCTTCTTTTTGTCTTTCTCTAAAACGACGCTGTTTATCAGCATTGGCTTTTGCTCTATCTGTCTGACTTTTTTTTTGGGGCTTTTTTGTTGTTTGTTCTGTCATAGTTTTCACACAAAGTTACGTTATGGTAGAGCTTAGGGTAATGACTGTTTAAATATTGCGCTTGTAGAGCGATATTTGTACGGGCTAAAGTCACTAAGCTATATTAGCACGCGCTTTTCTTCAGAAAAATGACTGTTCAGAGTTGTTTAGCGTACAAGTGTTCGCTAAATTAACACCGTCACTTTAAAAACAACAACGAGTTGGGAATGTCAGAGAAGAAAAATAGTTTTAACAGAGAAGATTTACTAGCATGTAGCCGTGGCGAAATGTTTGGTCCGGGTAACAGCCAACTTCCCGCACCGAATATGCTTATGATGGACCGCGTCGTTTCAATTACTGAAGACGGCGGCGAACATGGCAAAGGCGAAATTATCGCTGAATTGGATATCACGCCTGACTTATGGTTTTTTGATTGCCACTTCCCAGGCGATCCGGTCATGCCAGGATGCCTTGGTTTAGATGCAATGTGGCAATTAGTGGGCTTTTTCTTAGGCTGGAGCGGCGGCCCGGGTAAAGGCCGAGCACTAGGTGTGGGTGAAGTAAAATTCACCGGTCAAATACTACCCACAGCTAAGAAGGTAACATACAAAATCACCATGAAACGCGTAATCAAACGCAAGTTATTTATGGGAATGGCCGACGGTACAGTTGAAGTTGATGGTCGCGAGATTTATGTAGCGAAAGATCTTAAAGTTGGTCTTTTCCAAGATACCTCTAACTTCTAGTTAAAACGTTAGTTAGTTCAAAGCGCTATCAAACACGAAAAAGCCCCTTTTCAGGGGCTTTCCTTTTGCATAATCAGTTGATAAAAGAGAAGTGTTATTTAACACTTAATCCTAAGTGCCTATCTTCTACTGCCTCGCGCCATCCACCTAACCACTGTGAACGTGCATCGTTTTGCTGAAATGGACAATTTTCCTTTGCACGACCGCTAATACCAGCTTGATAGCCTTTTGCGTGAGCACGTGTCAGTTTATCTCTTTTTTGTCTTTTCATTGATTAGCCTCTTTCGTTTGTTGGACGTACAACAAATCATTTTCTCGAGCGCTCTACATCATTTCACTTGATAGTGCCGGAAAAGTGATTGCGTACACTACTTTGATAGTGCAATTAACTAAATGGTTCAAGAAAAATAAAAAATTAAAGGCCTTGACAAACTTTAAATAGATGAAGTTTCTATGAAATTTATGTTACATTTTTTATGCATAAATATGTCGCAATTTGTATTTTTTAGGCATAAAAAAAGCCGCGTAGGTGCGGCTTTTAAAGGTGGATTAAAGTTTAAGCCACTATTCAACTATTTTTTAACACGTCTACGCATAAACGTTGCTGCAAATAGGCCGAAGAAAGCTAACCAGCCCGTTGAAGCACCGCTACGCTCGAACGGTTGCTCATCTTCTGGAATTTCGCACTCATCAATAGAGCCATTAGCGATAGGTGATAATTTTACCGCTACGACAGTATCGACTTCTACGGTTTCACCGTCAGTGTTGATAATGCCAGCACCCGTTACATACTTACTTGTAGCTTTAATACGTGCATTAGCAATAATTTCATTGTCATCGTTAATGTCTACAGCTTCTAACAACTCATAGCTGTTATCACATGACACTAAATCATTTAAGTCGATAAACTCTTCAGTATCGATGTTATACATGAACGCTGCCGTCTCTCGCAGGGTATCGCTTGTCGCATCGACATCGGCTTTACCCACAACAATATTATTGTTGTTTATTGCGTTGGCCGTTACACCAGCGCTTGAGAAAAAGCCTGATGGGTAGTGTTGCTCTTGGGTATCTAAGTTATATACAAATAAGCGCGAACGAGCGATATCACTTTGCGAGCGCAGTACTGCCCCTGTTACCCAGTTCTCATCATTAATGGCAATGGCTTGGCTGAGAAGATTTTCTTCTCTTGGAAGAAGCTCAATGGTTTCGCCATCTCTGAAAACGGTTGCTACACGCTCGCTTTCGCTAAGGCCTGAAGCGTTAGGGCGAGTAATAGTAACTCTGTCACCCGTTAGCCCTTCTCCAACGGCGATACCTTGATTATTAATGTCATAGGCATAGGTGAAATAGTGACGTTCATCGTCTTCATCTGGCTCGAACAGCAGCGGGTAAGTTTCAGTGCTTACCACATCGCCATTTACGTCTATTTGCCAAATAGTTGCGTTTACTTCAGAGAGTAAAACAAAGCCAGGTAAATAGTTTGATGACGTGTTGATGTAGTAGCTAGAAATACGCGGTACCGCAAAATTGCCATTATAAACGGTAAACAAACAACGGCCTTCAGACTGGTCTCCACGCAGTTCGTCATCAGTACAGGTCTCTATAGCGTCATCGACATCATCTCGAAAGCTTACGGTACTAAACCCAGCTACCTGCAAATTAGCGTTTATTGCACGTGCCGAAGAGAAACCGCCTGCTGTTGTGTCAATGGCTGGCAGAACTTTTGTTTCACCTGACGCTTGAACAAAACCTTGCTCTGCTGATTCGCGGTACGTGTAGTTTATCGTATCGCCATCTTCGTTTTCATACGGGTCTAGTACTACTAGCCCCGTCGAATCACCAACAATAAAGTTGCCATTTAAGCTATCTCTGCCTGTGACTTCGACAGACCGAGTATAATCATCGAACTTATCTGTTACTTCATCAAGGCCTGGTACTAGCGAGATATCTTGCGTATCGGTCACATAAGTTCTGAAGGTAGCAAGCTTTTGACCTGTGGTCGCAGTGGTATTTTGCAGCAGGTAATTTACGATAGTCGTGTAATCAATATCTGAAAACACGCCTTGTCGTGCATCTTCTTCATTCTCTAAGCTATCGCCACTGACATCAAAGAAGGTGGTGTCTTCTTCAAGTTGCTCAACGTCAATCGGCGGATTGTATTCAAGTTGAACCACAGACAGCATTTTGCCTGCGTTATCAATTGAGCGAGCAAAATTGTTTCTAGCGGTATCCTGTAAAGGAAGAGGCGTCACTGAATAGGTCGCGGCGAATGCCGAAACACTTCCTGTTGCCAACAGAACGGCGGCGGCAAGCTGAGTTCGTTTCATTTAAAATCCTATTTACTGCTGATTATCTTCCAGCATACTTTCTAGTTCATCCCAGCGCGCATATTTCTGGGAAAGTAATTCTTCTTTTTCCGCCAGTTCGGCTAATGCCTTGGCAGTGGTATCGCTGTCTTGTTTAAAAAAGTCGGGATCGTTGACTTTTTCTTGCATGACCTCTAGCTCTTCCTCTAGCGCTTCTAACGCTTTAGGTAAAGACTCGAGTTCACGCTGATCTTTGTATGATAGCTTTTTCGTCTTACGTGGAGAAGACTTAGCACTAGGACTATGTGAACCTGAATTAGTTTCATTCTTTACCTTGGCTTTTTCGTCCTTTTCAATTTGCTGACGTTTTTCTTGTTGCTCTTTATACCAGTTTTCTACGTCAGTGAAACCCCCAATGAATTCCCTTAACAAACCGTTGCCTTCAAATACCACGCTACTGTTAGCAACGTTATCAACAAATTCCCTATCGTGGCTCACTAAAAGCACGGTACCGGCATACTCGTTCAGTAAGGTTTCGAGCATTTCCAAGGTTTCAACGTCAAGGTCGTTAGTTGGTTCATCGAGCACCAGTACATTACTGGGCTTCAGCATGAGTTTCGCTAACATTAAGCGGTTCTTCTCTCCGCCTGAAAGTGACTTCACAGGCGCATTTACGCGTTCTGGCGTAAATAGGTAATCTTGCAGGTAGCTAATTACATGACGGGGATGGCCGTTAACCATAAGGTCGCGCTTTCCATCACCCACGGCGTCAATAACTGATTTTTCTAAGTCTAAACCGTGACGATGCTGATCGAAATAAGCAACTTCCAAATTTGTGCCTTGCTTACAATTACCCGAATCCGGTTGTAACTCGCCTAAAAGCAGTTTTATTAGCGTACTCTTACCACTACCGTTAGGGCCAATTAACGCCAACTTGTCGCCACGAAGTACATTTAAATTTAAGCCTTTGACGATAGGTTTACCTTCAATGCTGTAGCTTAAATCTTTAACCTCAAACACCATCTTGCCAGAGCGAGCCCCTTGGTGCTGATTAACCACAGCATTCCCTTGTACCGCACGCCGCGCTCTGCGTTCTTCTCGTAACTTTTTGAGGGCACGTACCCGGCCTTCATTACGTGTTCGGCGCGCTTTGATACCTTGACGGATCCATACCTCTTCTTGTGCTAGCTTTTTATCGAATTCCGCATTTTGAGAGGCTTCAACATCGAGGTCGTGCTGCTTTTTCTCTAAGTAGGTTTCATAGTTGCCGGGGTAGCTGGTTACCGTACCTCTATCGAGGTCCACAATGCGTGTAGCCATTGCACGAATAAATGCACGGTCGTGGCTCACAAATACTATCGCACCTTGATAGTTACTCAGGCTTGTCTCAAGCCAGCGTATCATTTCGATATCAAGATGGTTTGTTGGTTCATCTAACAGCAATAAGTCTGGCTGGCGAACAAGGGCTCTCGCGAGGGCTGCTTTTCTGCGCCATCCCCCAGATAGCGTAGATAACGAAATTTCTGGGTCCAGTTTCAGCATTGTTAGCGTTTGCTCAATTTGCTGCTCGAACTGCCACGCGTCTCTTGCCTCTAATTGTTCCTGCAAACGCTGAAGCTTGTTTAAATTTGCTTCACTTGGGTCCTCACCAACAATTCGGGTTTGGTGAAAGTAGTCTTTTAAGGTTTCACCTACATCGGATAGCCCTTCGGCGACATAGTCAAACAAGGTGACGTCTGTGGTTTGCGGTGGGTCCTGCTCTAATCGAGCGATGACCGTATTATTTTCGATGATGCGTTGCCCATCGTCGGCGATAACATCACCGGCAATAACTTTCATCAGGGTAGATTTGCCGCTGCCATTTCGGCCAACTAGACAAACCCGCTCTTTTGGCTGCACGACAAGTTCAACGCCGTCTAAAAGCGGCGGATTTCCATAAATGACAGTGATGTTTTTTAACTGCAAAATGCTCACTGAAGAAACTCCTCTAAATCGGCGGCGGAAAATGGCCAACCAATTTCTTTATTATTATCATCACGCTTCAACACGGGAATACGCGCACCGTACAAATGATACAGTTCGGTGCTATTTCGAATGTTCACTTTCTCTATGGTAAGCGAAGAAAACCTGGATGTGCGCGCAAGTTCGATATCGGCTAAATCACATAAACTGCACTGCGGACCGGTATAGAAGTATATCTTCATGAACGCAACACCCAGCACTGGTGAATTTTGCCCTTACGAGCAAAGTCTTCGGGTATGGTTTCCTTGGTAATATTTTCTACCTGTAAACCAAGTGCTGTAACCGCAGTTTCATCAAGCTTAAAACCGCGCTTGTTGTTAGAGAAAATGATTGTCCCCTGCTCTTTTAAGCAGGCCTTAGCGTCGGTGAGCATTTTCACATGGTCACGCTGCACATCCCACGTATTTTGCATGCGCTTTGAATTTGAAAACGACGGTGGGTCGATAAAAATCAAATCGTATTTGCCTTTATGCGTACCAAGCCATGTTGTGCAATCAGCCTGGATAAAGGCATGAGGACCGCTTAGTTTATTAAGCGCGACATTCTTTTTCGCCCAATCCAGGTAGGTGTTAGACATATCTACCGTGGTAACTGATTTTGCGCCACCCATAGCCGCAAACACTGATACGCTCCCCGTATATGAAAACAGGTTCAGCACGTCTTTACCTTGAGATAAGGCTTTTACCTTTTGGCGGGTGTTTCGATGGTCCAGGAAAAGCCCGGTATCTAAGTAGTCGGTTAGGTTTACGAGAAAACGTGCGCCATTTTCGAACACTTCCATCATTTCGCCAGATTGGTTAATTTTCTCGTACTGCTTGGAGCCCTTTTGCTGAGCACGTACTTTTAGCGCAATATTTTTAGGCGAAACGCCGGTTACGGCTGGCAGGTGAAGTAACACTTCCTGAAGGCGTTTACGGGCCTTGTCTTCAGATACCGTTTTCGGCGGTGCGTATTCTTGTACGACCAACCAGTCGCCATACCTATCCACCGCTACATTGTAATCAGGTAAGTCGGCATCGTATATGCGATAGCAGTTAGTATTGGCGCTCTTGACCCAGCCTTTCATGCGTTTCAGGTTTTTCTTTAAACGGTTGGCAAATTCGTGATTGCCCGCATCTTCACTAAATTGAACGGTGTTTTGTTCATCTAACACATAGTTAGCTAAGCGACATTCTAACTTACCGTTATTCATGGCATAGTCTTTGGTTGCGCGAAGCTTCAACACCCGTAGCAAGTCACGGTTGCTGCTAAGCAGCGATACATGCCAGCCTTTCCAGGCTTCTTTAAAGCGCTTACCCCAATCGCTAAAAAGCGGGATGAGCGACGTTAATTCACCTAAACGCTCGCCGTATGGTGGGTTAGACACCACATAGCCTGGTGTAGCCACAGGTGGAGACGATTTCGTAGCGTCTTGCTGAGAAAAAGAAATATCGTTGAATACGCCTGCAAAATCGGCATTTGCTTTGGCAATGGCCACCATTTTGCGGCTAAAATCACCGGCGTATATACCGCCACCACAGCTTGGCTTTTGCACCGAAATTGCATCTTCAAGTAGGCTATCCCACAACGTCGCTTCATGACCAAGCCACTTAGTAAAACCCCAGTATGAGCGCTTGATGCCCGGCGCAATATTGCGGGCAATGTAGGCGGCTTCTATAGCAATGGTTCCCGACCCGCACATTAAATCGACCAGGGGCGCATCGGTATTTTCAGTCCAGCCACTTCGCATTAGCATCGCGCTTGCAATATGCTCTTTGAGCGGTGCATCACCAGTTTCCTGCCTGTAAGCGCGCTGGTGCAAACTTGCTCCAGCTAAATCAATGCCTAAAATCACGTTATCGCGATGTAGCCTTGCGTAAACCGAGATATCTGGCGTTTTTCGCTCTACCGACGGGCGAGGCAGACCTTGCTCAACGAAAGAGTCAACAATGGCGTCTTTTACGCGAACCGCACCAAATTGGGTATTTTTGATAGCGAAGTTGGTTCCAATAAACTGTACAGATAACGTATGACGTGAATCCATCTGCATTTGCCAGTCGATACCCATTGCTGTGTTATAAAGTGCTTCAGCATCACCCGCTTTGCCCGATGCTAACACCCAGATCACGCGATTTGCTAAACGCGACCACAAACAAAGTTTGTAAGCGTCTTCCTTACTACCTTCAAACTGTATAGTGCCTGGTCCTTGCTTTATCTGAGCGTCTGGACAAAGAGTTAGCACTTCTTGTTTTAATAGTTCGTCAAGACCGCGACTGGTCGTAACCAGAATAGTATTCATTCATGTACCTGTAGTTTATGTACGTGCTTAAATCATATAAACACGTACATGAGAAATTGGTTTCGGGGGTATTATAACGCGTTTACGATGCGTTTAACGAGTGACGGGCCTTGATAAATAAAAGCCGAGTAAACCTGAACAAGCGAAGCCCCCGCATCTAGACGTGCCTGCGCCGCCTTTGGGGAGTCTATACCGCCTACACCAATTATAGGAATAGCGCGATCTAACGCTTTATTTAGCTTACGCGTCACCTCTAGGCTCATATCTGTCATGACCGAGCCGCTTAGGCCACCCATTTCATCGGCGTGTTTCAGGCCTTGTACTGCATCTCGCGATAAAGTGGTGTTCGTTGCAATAACGCCATCCATCTTACTGTTTATAAGTGAAGCAGCAATGCTTTCAATTTCTACGTCACTTAAATCTGGTGCTATTTTAATAAAAAGCGGCACATATTTACTGTGCGTTTGTGTAAGGGTTTCTTGTGCAGCTTTAAGGCCGACAAGTAACTTATCTAGCGCTTCACCGTATTGAAGGTTTCTAAGCCCCGGTGTATTTGGCGAGGAGATATTGATGGTTACATAACTGGCATAGGGATAAACCTTGTTTAAACAAATCAGGTAATCATCGAGGGCATTGGCCTCTTCAGTGTCTTTGTTCTTACCTATGTTAATGCCAATCGGGCCCTTAAACTGCGCTTTTTTAACTTGCTCGATAAGATGATCGACACCTTTATTATTAAACCCCATGCGGTTAATAATGGCGTGTTTTTCAGGAATTCTAAACAAACGAGGCTTCGGATTACCCGGCTGCGGCCGTGGTGTAACCGTGCCAATTTCAACGAAACCAAAACCCATACTTGCAAATGCGTCAATACAGTCCCCGTTTTTATCCAGACCAGCAGCAAGGCCAACCGGGTTATCGAATGTCATGCCAGCCACAGTGACAGGCTTTTTGACTGTGGGTGCGCTGTACATCCATTTCAGCGGTGTATGTTGGGTCTTGTTTAACCAGTTAATGGTGAAATCGTGACTTTTTTCAGGCTCACACTGAAGTAGAAATTTTTGCACTAGGGATTGCATGGTGGTTTCGATCGCTCGCTAAAAAAAAGCCCTGCTAAACAGGGCTTATATCTTTAAGGTGCGCCTATTCTAATGGTTAGACTTCACGCTTAAAAGCATCAATTCACGTAAAGCGACAGAAAATTTCGCAAATTCGTGTGTCGTACTGGTCTTAAACTCTGACATCATTTGATACCAGCGCTTAAGTAGTACCTGATTACTTTCAATCCATTCATCTAAAATTTGATCAGCGTCGCTTATATCCCCACGTGACGCTAATAAGTTAGCGGCGATAGAGCGCTGTTGCCAATCAAGCTCTTCTCGATATGAGGCACGTGCTAACGCTTGCCAATGGTTACTTACAGCCTGATTGTTAATCTGATCTAAGAACCAATGCAGTTCTAAACGAGAGCCCAGTTGATAATAAAGCTTAGCAACAACATCCGTATCGTGCTTGTCTGCTTCCACAATTTGAGCCAGGTCGAAACTAGAGAACATATTCGAGAAGCTCGCCACTTGATAGGCGATATCTTGTGGCACACCCTTATCAATATATTGTTGGGTGGCAGCTTCAAGCTGTTTGTACTCACTTTCCACTAAATAGTGCTGCAAATTCTTAGAAAGAATATCAAAGGTGCCGCGATAGCTTTCAATTGCCTCTTCGATACTTTGAGACTTATTGCCGTGTCGAATGTACCAACGCGACGCGCGACGCATTGTTCTGCGCGCTTCATCTAGCATTTTAAGCTGAAGTTTTGCTGGAATTGCATTGTCTAATTCTTCTATACGCGCCCACAAGGTCTTCATGTTGAAGATACCGTGCACAATAGCGTAGGCATTGGCAATTTCGCTGACGCTGGCACCCGTTTCTTCTTGCATTCTAAATACAAAGTTAAGGCCCATGTCATTAACCATATTGTTGGTTAATTTCGTTGCAATGATTTCGCTTCGAAGCGGGTGTTGCTGCATGTGTGTAGCGAACTTCTCACGCAGTATTTTGGGGAACGCTTCTACTAATAGCTTGCCGTGGTAAGCATTGTCAGTAATTTCAGGAATATTGAGTGCGTCTTTAAGCACCATTTTTCCGTAAGCAATCAAAACGCTCAGCTCGGGACGCGTCAAACCTTGATCGGTCGCCACGCGGTCTGATATCTCATCATCACTTGGAATAAATTCCAGTTCGCGGTTTAACTGGCCTTCGCGCTCTAAGCCATGGATGAAGCGAAGTTGCTCTTTTAGCTGCTTAACGCCAGCTAGCTCGGTAATGGAGATAGACTGGGTTTGGCGATAGCAGTCTTTAAGTACAATTTCGCTAACATCGTCGGTCATATCGTAAAGCAACTTATTGCGCTGCTTAAGGGTTAGCTCACCGTCGTTAACCAAACTATTAAGCAATATTTTAATATTTACTTCGTTATCTGAGCAGTCGACGCCACCTACGTTGTCAATAAAGTCGGTATTAACACGACCGCCGTTTGCGGCATATTCAATTCGACCTAATTGGGTTAGGCCAAGGTTGCCACCCTCGCCTACAATTTTCGCTTGAACATCGCGGCCATTAACGCGTAAGTCGTCGTTGGCGCGATCGCCTACTTCAGAATGCGATTCTTTTTTGCTCTTAATGTAGGTACCAATACCGCCATTCCAAAGAAGATCTACTGGCATCTTTAGAATGTTATGAATAAGTTCATTAGGGGTCATCGTTAACTGACGTGTGCCTAACCACTTTTTCATTTCAGGCGTTAGTTTGATAGATTTTGACGCACGACTAAATACACCGCCCCCTTTCGATATCAGCTTGCTATCGTAGTCTTCCCAGCTAAGGCGTGGGTTTTCGAACAGGCGTTGGCGTTCTTTGTAACTCGCAGCTGCATCCGGGTTGGGATCGAAGAAAATGTGCATGTGGTTAAATGCAGCAATCAAACGGGTGTGCTCTGAAAGCAGCATACCGTTGCCAAACACATCGCCCGCCATATCACCCACACCCGCGCAGGTGAAATCAGTAGTCTGGCAGTCTATGCCAATCTCTCTAAAGTGGCGTTTAACCGATTCCCAGCCGCCACGAGCAGTGATACCCATTTTCTTATGGTCGTACCCAATGCTACCACCAGAGGCAAACGCATCACCTAACCAAAAGCCAAAGTCTTCTGCGATACCGTTAGCAATATCAGAGAACGTAGCAGTTCCTTTGTCGGCCGCAACCACCAAGTAAGGGTCTTCATCGTCAAGGCGAACTACATCTTTAGGTGGAACAATTTCACCGTTAACAATGTTATCGGTAATATCCAGTAAGCTGGTGATAAAGATGCGATAACATGCTTGACCTTCTGCTTGGATAGCCTCGCGCCCTTGGCCTACAGGCAGATTCTTACAGACAAACCCACCTTTTGCGCCAACCGGTACGATAACCGTATTTTTAACTTGCTGTGCTTTTACCAGGCCAAGTACTTCGGTTCTGAAGTCTTCTTGTCGGTCTGACCAGCGTAGGCCACCGCGTGCAACTTTACCGCCTCGAAGGTGCACACCTTCAACCCGCGGGCTGTAAACAAAAATTTCAAATTTCGGTAAAGGCAGCGGCATTTCAGGAATAAGTTCAGGCATCATCTTAAATGAGACATAAGATTTCTCATCGCCTGCTTCATCATTCTGATAGAAGTTCGTGCGCAAAGTGGCAGACATCATATCAAGGTAACGACGAATTATACGGTCGTCATCTAAGTTACTAACGTTGTCTAGTTGTGCCTTGATGGTGTCTAAAAGTGCCTCTTCTTTTTTCTCACTACGCTTTTTCTTCGGATTGAAGCGCTGGTCGAAAAAGTCCACCAGTAAACGGGCAATGTCTGGGTAATTAGCTAACGTATTAGCAATATAGTCACGACTGAAGGAGCTACCGGTTTGACGCATGTACTTAGCATAAGCGCGCAATACGGTTACCTTACGCCCCGTCATGTTCGCGCCTAAAATAAGGCGGTTGAATGCGTCGTCTTCTAACGTTTTGTACCACACCTTTGCAAACGCGTCTTGGAACAGGACTTGCGCCTTTTCCATGTCAAAATGCTGGCCGCTTTTGTGCAGCATGGTGAAGTCCATGACCCAATTACGCTCACCTTCTGAACATGTGATTTTATATGGGCTCTCGTCGATTACGCGTAACCCAAAATTCTCAAGCATAGGCAAAACGTCTGATAAGTGAATAGGCTCTGCGCGATGGAAAAGCTTAAGCTTAACCACCTGACTGTCGGCGCCTTCTTCTTGCGGACGATAGAACAGCATATCAAGGGTATGGTTGTCGTCTAGGGTCTCAAGTTTGCCGATATCAACCAGTGCAGCCGATGGAAGGTTGTGTTCCATGTAGCTTCGAGAGAACGCGTTGTTATACTTGCGTTCTAGCGCTTTGCCTGACGCCTCACCGTGGGCGGCTGAAATTGCTGACGCTAGTCTGTCGTTCCACGTTTTGGTCAACTCAATAATGTTTTGCTCTATTTCCTTCACATCGAATTCCGCGTTGTTGTCGTTGACTCTCGCAATATAGTGCGTACGGGCATATACAGACTCTGAGAAGAAAGTAGTAAATTCCACTTCCTCTGCTGCACCTAAGGACGCTTTTAAAAGCGCTTGTGTTTCTTTTCTTAGCTCAGTGTTGTAGCGCTCTCTTGGAACAAAAACCATGCATGAGAAAAAGCGGCCAAATGTATCTTTTCGAATAAACAGACGAGAAATACCGCGCTCTTGCATCTGAAAGATGCCCATTACAATTTGAGCAAGTTCTTCTGCCGGCGTTTGAAGAAGCTCATCACGAGGATAGGTCTCAATAATGTTTGCGAAGGCCTTGTAGGCATGGGTACCTGGTTCAAAACCTGAGAGCTCACAGATTCGCTTAATTTTCTCTCGAAGAATAGGTAGTTGGGTAACGCTATTATTGTAAAAAGAAGCCGAATACAAACCTAGGAAACGATGCTCTCCCACAACTTGACCAACTTTATTAAACTCTTTAACACCCACGTAATCCATGTAGGCAGGTCGGTGTACGCGAGCGCGTGAATTGGTTTTAGTTAGAATTAACGGATTCTTGCTAAGAGCTTCGGCTCTTGCTGAAGCAGGCAAGCGAGACAACAAACGTTCTCGGTCATTAATCGAGTTTTTTAGCAACCCAAGGCTAGTATCGTTTTGCGGTATCCATCTATGATCACCTTCAATAGCTTTAACGTCGTAATAACGATAGCCCATCATGGTGAAGTTATGATCGCCCAGCCACTCTAAATACGCTTTAGTTTGCTTTTTCGCGTCTGCAGAAACAGGCCAATTAAACGTAGCGCTCTTTTTTATCACTTCTTGTAGTGTGTTGGTCATTCCCTGCCAGTCTTTGACGGCTAGAGACACTTCATCAACCACTGAATAAAGCTCTTGCGTTAATGCATCAATGTCTTTTTTCGACGTTTGTGTATCAATTTCGATAAACAAAACGGTTTCTTTTTTCGCGCCATTAATAATCTTCCCCGGCTCTGCAAACGCGTCGACTTTGTTTGAGTTGTCTCGCTTGATGCCAATGGGGCTATGAAGAAATAAATGAGCGGTAATATTTAGTCGGTTCAGCAACATACGCACAGAATCAACTAAAAATGGCATATCCGAAACGATAATTTCAACAATCGTATGACTAGAGTGCCATCCATGCTTTGCTATTTCTGGATTAAAAACGCGAATATAAGGCGATGTATTATCGAACTTTGCTAGTCCGTTCCATAAACTAAGTGTTGCACCATACAGGTCGCTGTCGTTGCGATTTTCTAAGTCATCGCTTGATATGTTTTTATACAACAGACGTCCGAATTGCTGCACAAGAGACTTCTGCTTGGTATCTACTTTCTTGTCGATAAGTGCAAATACATTGTCTAGCAGTACTGAGTGTCGCTGTGAGGTGACTGTCATTTGTTAACCTTTTTTGAATGTCGTAATACCAATCCGACTTGGTATAAGTGCCGAGTACCAAACTATTTTCTCTAATAAATGGCGCTAATGAAAGCCCATTTTTAACCTTATATTAACAGCATAGATAACTATGCAAAAAAGACCCAAAAAAAAGGGCCTAACGGCCCTTTTTTCTGCTTAGCTATGCAAAAATAATTTATGCACCGGGGTCGTTCTTATTCCACCATAGGAATCTTGCAAGTGCGGGCAGTACAATTATTGCCCCAAGCATGTTTACTACGAACATAAATGTAAGCAGTATACCCATATCCATCTGGAACTTAAGTGATGAGAACACCCATGTGCTCACGCCTATTGCTAGCGTAATACCGGTAAATAAAACAGCGCTTCCACGCTCTTTAAGTGCGGCGAAATAAGCTTCTTGCACCGTCGCACCTTTCTTCAACATTAAGCTCTTCGTAGAGAGTATATAAATACCATAGTCCACTCCGATGCCCACGCCAAGTGCGATAACTGGTAACGTAGAAACGGTGAGGCCAATTTGAAGGTATGTCATCAGTGCTTGGGCCAATACTGACACCACGTAAAGTGGGATAACCACTACTAAGGTCGCTCTGATTGAGCGGAAGCTAATAAGACATAGCGCAATTACCGCACCGAACACGTAAAGCATCATTGGGTCTTGCGCTGCACTCACTGCTTCATTAGTTGCGGCCATTACACCCACTGGGCCAGACGCTAAGCTAAACTTCATATCGTCACTTTGGTATTCAGCGCGATATGACTTAACGGCGTCAACGACGCGAGAAATCGTTTCAGCTTTATGATCTTCCATAAACAGGATTATAGGCATGACCGAGCAGTCGCCGTTTAATAGACCTGATGATGTTGGAACACGAGAAATAGCTTGAACTAAGGTTTGCTGGTTGCGCGGAATGACTTGCCACTTGACGTTACCTTCGTTGTAACCTGCATTTACAATTTTCGCTACCGAGGCCAACGATACTGCCGATTGAACACCTTGTACGTTTTCCATTTTCCACTGGAAGTCATCCATGGCCTTCATCACGCTATGCGATGTACATGCCTCTGGCGTAGTTTCTACCAAAATGGAAATGTAATCGACCGTAACTTCGTACTTGTCGGTAATAAGGAAAGTGTCTTGGTTGTATCGCGACGTCTCATGAAGTGCAGGTGCACCAGCATGCAAGTCCCCTATTTTCATATTCTGAGCTTGGAAGTGCCCGAATACAAATAAGATAGCGGTGACAATTAAGATGATTGCCGCCGGCTTTTTACGCGAACAAGATGCAATCACTTCCCAAAATTTTGAATTGGCGTTTTCCTTACCCGCAAATTTTTCTACATACTTTTGGTCAAGTTTCAAGAAACTCATCAATACAGGAAGCAGTAATAGGTTGGTAAGTATAATTACCGCCACACCCATACTCGCCGTTATTGCCAGTTCACGAATGATACCGATATCGATAACCAGTAGTGTCATAAAGCCTACTGTATCGGACAACAGCGCTATTCCGCCGGGAACCAACAAGTTTCTAAACGCCGCCATCGAGGCACGTTTTGCACCAATGCCTGTTACCGCCTGCTTTTCTACCGCATTGATCATCTGCACGCCGTGACTTACACCAATCGCAAATACAAGGAATGGAACCAAAATTGACATAGGGTCCATACCAAAGCCAATTGAAGTCAATAACCCGAGCTGCCAAATAACCGCAATAATCGAACATACTAACGGTAAAATAGTGAGCATAATGCTTCGAGAGAAGAAATACACCATAACCGCTGTGATAGCGATAGCTATGGCGAAAAAGACCAGTACGTCTTTTGCACCATCCGCCACATCGCCAATCATTTTCGCGAAGCCGATAATATGAATAGAAGTGTTATCGTTTTCGTATTGACCGCGAAGTTGCTCTTCAAGCTCTGCTGCCAGTGCTAGGGTGTCTAGCGGCTCACCGGTTTGAGGGTCAATATCAAGCAGTTGGGCTGTCACCATGGCGCAGCTGTAATCGCTTGAAACTTGTCGACCAACAATATTGGCCTTCTCAACGTTTGCTGCAACAAGCTCTAGGGCTTCGGGATTAGATGAATTGAAATCAGCCGGAATTACAGGCCCGCCAGCAAATCCGCCCTCTACAATCTCGGTAAAGCGGGTTGACGGAGAAAAAAGAGAAATAACCAGAGAACGGTTAACACCATTAATAAAAAACAACTGATCATGAACATTCTTAAGGGTATCGAAGAAGTTTTGATTATAGATATTGTCGTTTTTATCACACACGGATACTAGAATATTATTTGCCCCACCAAAATCTTGGCGATGCTCAATATAGGTTTTCATGTATTCGTGATTTAGCGGAATGTTTTTTTCAAAACCTGCGTCTAGGCGCATTTGTGAGGCTTGGTAACCTAGAAAAACCGTCGCAATGGTGAATAACGCCACCACAATCTTTCGGTTACCAAACACTAATTTTTCAAGGAAATGGGTCATTGTTCTTATACTGCCCT
The DNA here is from genome assembly GCF_054968525.1 of Alteromonas sp. G5_S2_22_S1. NCBI lineage: Bacteria > Pseudomonadati > Pseudomonadota > Gammaproteobacteria > Alteromonadales > Alteromonadaceae > Alteromonas > Alteromonas sp. G5_S2_22_S1. Next base: position 100,739 of record NZ_JBQKUJ010000005.1, read on the forward strand.
ATTTTAAATTCAACGTTTTAATGCCATTTGCGGTAACAGCAATGCTTGTACCGTTAAACTGTGTGGCATTTAAAAGCGCGGCTTTATCTTTAATCTGAGATACGACAATGCCATCGTCAGCTTTGCAATCCGAAGGGTTGGCATAAGGGTCACGCATGCTAGTTGGAAGTGGGCGCTGTGCGCTAACCATCATTCCGTTGTTACCTAAAGCATAAACCTTCGACTCAGAGCCAATAAGAATTGAGTTAAGCGTACTGGTTGAACAGGTCTGAACGTACTCCCATTCACCTTGGTTTTTATTTACAAAAATGTTCCCGCGAAGGCCCACCGCCAAAACGGTGTTTTCATCTAACGGTTTAATATCGAAGAATGACCCTGTGTAATCAACATAATAGCGCTCCCACGACTGTCCCATATCGGTACTTTTGGCAAGCAAACCTGCTTCGCCCGCAAGGTAAAGCGTATCACCGTCAAGGGTAACGCGATTAAGGTGGGGTAATATAGATTCAAGTTCTTGTTGATAAAACGCCTCGTCTTCTTTGCGAACCTCTTCGAGATATTCTTGATCCATGGGGTCAAGCAGGCTGGCATGGCGCTCCGCAGCCCACGTCTTCCCACCGTCTAAAGTACGATAAAACAGGCCATAGGCACCGGTGGCTATACCTTGCTTATCATCAAAGAATAATACATCTAAAAATGGGCGTTGAAGATCAGGTTGATAATTTTGTATCTCCCAGGTTTCGCCCTTATCTGAAGAGTGAAGAATGACAGCGTCGTGACCTACTGCCCAAATATTTTCGCCAACAACCGTAGTTGCTGTAAGCGTTGATTGAGTTGGTACGGCTTTTTGATTAAACGCCTTACCATCTTCTGACACTAATACGTGACCGCGTTCACCGACAATAACGACAAATGAATCAGCGTCTATGTCCAAAAGAACCGATTGCTCAACCAATGGTGCCATGAATGCTTCTTCGGCAAGTGCAGCTGTAGAGTAATTAACTGCGAATGTGGCGGCAATGCACGCTGCAATGGTTTTTTTCATAATTAACCATTCCCCCTATTTATAATTGTCTGCATACAAAAACGGTCGGCAATTGCCAACCGTTTGTTGTGTAAGGCGATTAGCGCATACCTTCTCGTCGTAACGCCTGAGGCGTAAATTCTACGTCTCGGGGGCGTACGGTGAAGTCGTACATCTGCTCTTCGTTATCAAGGCCAATGGCCAAGTAACGACGAGAGTTCAAATCGTAATACGCATCTAGCGTTGACCACTGTGTAGGAACTTCATAGTAGTTCACACCATAAGCTACACCAACTCGATAGAGTTCGCCACGATTATCATACATATCAGCAACTTGAATTTGCCAGCTATCTTCATCAATGAAGAATACACGTTTTTGATAAATGTGACGGAAACCTTCTTTCAGCGTTGCTTCAACAACCCATACACGGTGTTTTTCCCAACGTGTAAGGTCTGGGTTAACGTGATTTGGCTTTAGAATATCTTCGTAAGAAGCACTATCTGAATGCAGTGCATAGTTGTTATACGCAACATACATTTCTTTCTTACCAACGAGGTTCCAGTCATAACGGTTTGGAGAGCCGTTAAACATATCGAAATCATCGGTAGTACGTAGGCCATCAGCCGCTGTTCCTGGCGTGTCGTAGGCGATATTAGGTGCTAGGCGTACACGACGCTGACCGGTGTTATACGTCCACGCTTTACGCGGCTCTTTAACTTGGTCAACCGTTTCGTGTACAAGCAACGCTGTCCCTGCCAAACGTGCTGGTTTAGTTACCTTTTGCTTAAACATAAACAAAATGTTGTCTTCTGTAAGCTTCTCTGGCGTCGCGTCTTCTTCTGCATATTTAATAAGCAACTGCTCATCAAAACCGATTACGTTGTAATCACCACCGGTAGTAACTGCTGCTTGTCCACCGTTACGCTGAACCGCTGCTCCGCGATAACGAAGAATGTGGTTCCAAATTGCTTCGAGACCGTTTTGTGGTATTGGAAATGGGATACCCAAAACTGCACCTTTAAGACCATTACCGTCGTCGAGAAGCTCTGCGCGAGTTGCGTTTACCTTAGTCGCATCATAAATAGCCTGAGGGTTTGACGCAGAGCGGCGGGTTGGGTAAACCGGCATACGGAAAGTTTCTGGGTAAGCCTCGAAAAGCTTCTTCTGGCCTTCAGACAAGAATTCCGCATATTCTTTATAGTTCTGCGCTGTTATCTCGAACAACACCTTGTCTTCTGGGTATGGGTCAGGGTGATGATCACCTACTGTGTAACCAGCCGGTGCTGAGGTAATACCGCCAGTCCAAGCAGGGATACTGCCATCAGCATTACCCGCTTTTTCTGCGCCAAGCGGCGTAAGTTCGTTACCTAATTTGTTTGCGTCTGCTTCAGACACTTTAGCCATAGCGCTTGAACCAGATAAAGCCAGTGACAAGGCCGCAGCGATAATTCCTACTTTTCTAATCATAAATACCACTCTTTAGATTGCATATTTGATGTTAAACGAAACGAAGTCTCTGTCAGATAGCGCATTAGTTGTACCAATGCCGCCCCAGAATGCACTGTAAGACGCCGTTGCAGACCATTTACTTAAATAGTCGAACGTGAAAGAAAGTGCAGCAGACTTAACATCTTCTGTGAAAAGGAATAATGGATCTGGCGTAGTACCCTCAACGTCATGAGAGAAAGTACCGCGAACACGAAGGTTCATGCCAGCGAATATTGAGTTGTAGTCAGCAACCGCCAATAAGCGATAGCCCCACGCGTCGTCAGTTGCAAACGGGTTAGTCTCTGGGCCGTCTGAAAGCCCAATATGTAGACCTTCACGAGAGTTACCGTTAATTGGTTCGAGTGACGGTGTGCGAGCAGTACCCGGTGCGTTCAAACGAATTACGTCTGGGTCTGGCATATCAACAACGTTTACATAACCTACTTCACCTAGAAGCACGAAATTGTCAGAGCCAAATTTAGGACCAAATACATGTGACGCGGTGAACTGCATTTGCCATGTATCAGAGAAAAGGAAACCCTCTGCAGTTTCACCTGGGCCAACCGCTCTACCAATGTTATTTAGCTGAGAGATTCCCTCAAGATCTGGACGTAGACCTGCGTTAGCTAACTGTTCAGGCATACCCATGTAAAGTAACTCTACATCATCTATTTGAAGTGGTTCATCTACGCGATAGGCAAATTCACCAGCAAGAGCCGTAGTACCAATGTTGGTGTTAAAGCTCATACCGTAAAGTTTGATGTCTTCTGGATAGTAGAATTCAGACTGCGTGAACGCACCCAACTCTGTAATGTTATCTCGAGTAACCGTGTTAGTGGCTAGGAACGCTAGGTCTGCCCCGATACCTTCAGCAGTAAAGTCTGATGTTTTACCTGAAATAAGCGGGCGCTGGCTGTGATAGTTAATGTGATAGAAACTAAATTCTGTTTCATTCAAATTCTCAGCGAACCACGTCAAGCGCAAGCCATATTGACCTTGGTCGTCTGCATCATTATGCGCATCATCCGAGAAGCCACGAATGGCAACTTTTGTCGGATAAGCGAGATAAGCCTGAGATATATCTGCAGCATCAGCGCCTGAACGTAATAAATCACCGTAACCATTCAATGCAGTCAATAAATGATCTAGGTCAATATCAGGGTTACCACTAAAACCTAATTGAATATTCTGGCGTTGACCGCCCTCACCTGCAAAGTCGTTACCCGCGAAGTAGCTGCCCGACACAGGGAGCCAGCTGCGTTGCCACTCATATTGATAATAACCTGAAATACTCACCGTATCGGTAAGGCCCAAAGACGCATAAACCATACCTACCGGTAAGAATACTTCTTTAAGTTCGGCACCTGGTGCACGAGCACGCGTTACATCCACAGGGTTGGTCGTGTTAATACCATGCTGAATGAAAGTACTCTCACCCCAGCTGATTACTTGGCGGCCAACACGAAGGGTAAGTGGCTTGTCGCCAATCCACCAATCGCCATAGAAGAAAGCATCGTACAAACGAACGTCTGTACATAAAAGGTCTTCCGCCTCTGGATCTTGACACAGGTCGTATTGGTTGCCCGTTATCGGGTTAGAATATGGACGATCACCATCCATTTGCTCAAAATCATAGAACCAGAAACCCCTTGCGAAGAAACCGTAGTCACCGAAGTTAATATCTAATTCATGTGTACCTGAAATTTGCGTTGCAAACGCGTCACCTGGATCGTGTGCAAGGTTACCAAGGTCACCATTAGTAGAATAAGCACCATCGGCTAAACCCCACACATCGCCACTTGGGTATAAAGGATTGAATGCTGCGTGATAACCGCTCCAATCGAACTGAGGGTGGTTACTGTTACCGATAAGGTCGTAATCTCGTGCTTCAGTTCGAATGCTAGTAGCTAAGGTAAATGTTGAATCTAAAGATATACTCACATCACCTACCTGCCAATTTGCAGCGTGTACAGGTACTGCAGCAGCACCTAACAGTGAGAGAACTCCCGCTGCTACCGGTGATATCTTAAAAGCGCTAGGCCCATTTTTCATATTTTTATACTCCCAAGTCGATGTGACTTAATACGTGACATCATGACCAACCATAACGATTAACAAAATCATTACATCATTTTGCCATAACCGCAAGAACTAATCCTACCAGTTAACAAAATTTACAACATTAGTCGTATCAAATAGTTATTGCTTTATTGTGAGTATAAAAGGCATTTATAATCTCGCAGGAAAAATGTACAGATTTGTTGTGATTTTGTATTTAATGCGCTTTTCAGGGGTGTGAGCGATATGTGAGCTTAACTAACCTAAACAAGGAAGCTGCACGAGAGAGGTTGTGAAATGAAAATGACGTGCATCATAAGTTCAAAGGCCCTACGCGAGCCTTTCAAAAGATTTAATTTTTTTATTGATATCAACGACCATCCTGAAACGGCCCTTTATACCCTGTGATGTTACAAACTGGCGAAGCCGGTTTGTAGGTACTTGTACACTAAGGCCTGACTCGCTAACCATAACAACATCAGGCATAGTTGGGGCATACAGCACCTCACATTGTTTGTAAGGTGCGTTTATTGAAAAGTAAAAGACAGCGTCAGTCGGGCTAATGCTTGTCATAAGCAAGGCTTTTACTTACTTTTTCGAACACGTCTTTACTTAAGCCTTTATGATTTAATAAACGCCCAAGCTGCTGTTTCATCAATACTTGATGTTCGTTTGCAAACCCTTGCCACTGCGTTAGTGGTGTTACAATTCGCGCTGCTACTTGCGGGTTAACTGCATCGAGCTTAAGCAAATAGTCGGTAACAAACTTATACCCACTGCCATCTAATGCATGGAACCTTTCGCTGTTATAAAAAGCAAAACTTCCAATAACAGAACGTACGCGATTCGGGTTACTCATTGCGAACTGCGGGTGTTCACAAAGCATGGTAATAGTGGCAAAAATATCGTCACGATTTTGCGTAGCGTGAAGCGCAAACCACTTGTCTAATACCAGTGGGTCGTGATTCCACGTTGCTTCAAATCGTGCCATTAGGGTATCAAATGTCGCGGAATTACAATGTTGAGCGCTTCTTAGAGCCCCTAGTGTATCGGTCATGTTATCTGCAGCATCAAACTGCGCGACAATAGCGCCTTCATGTTGAGGTAACCGTGCTAAGTGTGCAAGCACCACATTCTTGCAGCGACGTTGGTTTACTGCGTCTTGCGTGTAACTGTATGATGCTGCATCTATGTTGTTAAATACTTGCAATAATTCTTGCTCAAGCGCTTGTGCAAATTGATCACAAAATGCTTTTCGCGCTTTCGAAAGTGCAGAAACGTTAATGTTACTGCGGCTTTGACACAAGGTTTCAAATGACGGGATAACTAAGCACTCACCTAACAACTCAAGATTACTTTGCTCTTGTGCAATTGCTTGCTTGATGCCTTCCCAAATATCATTGCTAATCGCACAGCCTGGTGCATCTTCAATCTGTTTAATACAGCGGTCGTATAGGGTCTGCATTGCATCCCAACGATTAAACGGGTCTTTGGCATACTTAAAGATAGTGAGCAGTGATGCTGTATCAAGTGGGTTTTCGACTTTAGCCGGCGCAGAAAAATTACCCAACACCACAGGCGTTAATGAAGCATTTTCGGCATTTACGGTAAAACTCATCGAGGGCGCATTCAAAATTACCATGCCATTTTGAATCATCGACTCATTATCAGTGTATGTATTTCCTTCATCATCAATAATTTCAATGTTTACCGGAATATACAGCGATTCCTTTTCACTTTGATCGGACGTGGCGGGCGTATGTTGTGACAAGGTAAACGTATGGACAACGTCATCATTGTCATCGTTTTGAATTTTATGCTCGACAGAGATAACCGGTGTTCCGGACTGACTGTACCAACGTGCAAACTGGGTTAAATCTAAATCAGTAGCAGACTGCATAGCTGAAATAAAGTCGTCACATGTTACCGCTTGCCCATCATGGCGTTTAAAGTACTCATCCATTCCACGCCTAAAGCCATCTGGGCCTAAAAGCGTATGGAACATACGGATCACCTCAGCGCCTTTATCGTATACCGTAACCGTATAGAAGTTATTCATTTCAATCACTTCTTCGGGGCGGATAGGATGACTCATTGCGCTGGCGTCTTCAGCAAATTGGTGCTCTCGCATGACCCGCACATGTTTAATGCGATTACTAAGCGCTGATGTCATATCAGCACTGAACTGCTGGTCTCTAAATACCGTTAGCCCCTCTTTAAGACTTAGCTGAAACCAATCTCTGCAGGTGACGCGGTTGCCTGTCCAATTATGGAAGTATTCGTGTGCAATCACAGATTCTACATTGAAAAAATCATCGTCTGTCGCGCTTTCTTGGTCGGCCAGAACAAATTTGCTATTAAAAACATTAAGCCCTTTGTTCTCCATTGCCCCCATATTAAAGAAGTCGACGGCCACTATCATGTAGATATCAAGGTCGTATTCTAGGCCAAAGACGTCTTCATCCCACTTCATCGCCCGTTTCAATGATTCTAAGGCGAACCCTCCTTGAGACTTTTTACCTTTATCAACATAAAGCTCAAGGGCGACTTCTTTACCACTGCTTGTCGTATAACTATCGGTAAGTAAATCAAAATCACCGGCAACAAGCGCAAAAAGGTAACAAGGTTTTGGGTGGGGGTCGTGCCATTTAACAAAGTGGCTGCTCGCGTCAATATCTCCTTTGTCAACTGGGTTACCGTTGGCTAGCAGCATAGGAATAGATTTATCAGCTACTACAGTAACCGTATAAACTGACAAGACGTCTGGGCGGTCCATAAAATACGTAATACGACGAAAGCCTTCAGCTTCACATTGTGTGCAATATGCGCCGCCTGAAAGGTACAAGCCCTCGAGTGCTTTATTGTGCTCAGGAGCAATAGTTGTCGTAATGACTAACTCAAACGTATCGAGTTCGCTGTTAATACTTAGCGTATTGTCACCAAGGGTGTAAAATTCTTCAGATAAAGCTTCGCCATTAACGGCTATGGCATTAAGCTCTAGTCCGTCCCCATCTAGCACTAAGGGGGCGTTGTGCGCGCCGTTACGCGCGATGGCAAGGGTACTAACAACCTTAGTTTCGGTTGGGTGAAGCGTAATGTGTAGGTCAACTGTCGCTATTGAAAAAGCGGGCGGCTGATAATCCGCCCGGCGTTTAGCTTGAACTGACATAGATCCTCCTAAAAGAAAGCCTACGTGGATGTAATGGAACGTTTTTTTAAACGGTTTCTTTACTGTTTACTTCAACCGTAGGTGGTGTGATTCGTAAAATCTTAATACCTAAATACGCATAGATAATAGCAAGGATCGGATTGATAACGTTAAAGAAAGCATAAAACACGTAGTCAAACGGATTCACAAGCAATACGCTGTGCATATAAGCACCACACGTGTTCCATGGAATAAGTGGAGAGGTAAGCGTGCCGCCATCTTCAAGGCTACGAGACAAGTTGAGTTGATCTAAACCACGCTTTTTAAACTCTTCTTTGTACATACGCCCTGGCATAACAATAGATATATACTGGTCAGCAGTAACAAGGTTTGTACCAAAACAAGTAAGAATAGTACGGCTGACCATATCGCCCGCCGATTTTGCGCCAAGTAAAATAGCAGATACCGCGCGTTTAAGTAGGCCAACCCGTTCAAGTACTGCGCCAAAAGACATTGCGCAAATGATTAGCCAAATAGTATTAAGCATGGATGACATACCACCGCGAGACAGCAAGCTATTTAAGTTCTCGTCGGGTGTAGAAAAGCTTACGCCGTCAAAAAGCGCCGTCCACACGACTTTTAGTGCGCCAACATTGGCTGAGTCGTCGCTGCTTGCCATAGACATTACTACATCCCACTGAAATACCACTGCCCAAACACCGCCTAACAGCGCACCGATAAATACCGCAGGAAACGCAGGCATTTTTTTAATGGCAAGTGTAAGCAATACAACCAACGGAATAAGCAGGTGCCAACCTAGGTCGAAGGAGGCATTTAAAAGCTGCTGCATTTGTTCAATGCGCTCTGCCTTAGCTTCGCCTACTTCACTGAATCCTAAGATGGTAAATAAAACAAGCGCGATAACAAAGCTTGGGATAGTAGTCCAAAGCATATAGCGAATATGTTCAAACAAATCGGTTCCAGCTACTGCGGGTGCTAAGTTTGTTGTTTCTGACAACGGAGAAATCTTGTCGCCGAAATACGCACCAGAAACCACTGCGCCTGCGGTTATCGCCGCTGACATTTCCATACCTGCGGATACGCCCATTAGCGCGACACCGACGGTAGCTGCGGTAGTCCAAGAACTTCCAATACTCATCGCTACAACGGCACAAATTAAACATGCTGCGGCATAGAAAAAAGAGGGGTTAAGTAACTCTAAACCAAAATATATTAGGGTTGGAACCGTACCCGCTAGCATCCAAGTACCGATAAGTGACCCAACAGCAAGAAGAATTAAGCAGGCACCTAGGGACATAGAAATACCGTCAACAATGCCCTTTTCTATCGTTTTCCAGCTATAGCCATTTTTCATGCCAATAATAGCAGCTAAACCCATAGCGAGAAGAAGTGCAATTTGGTTCGGGCCGTAAGACGAGTTATCAGCGAAAAGGTACACTGCGCTTCCCATCATTACTATAAGAGCAAGTATAGGAAGAAGTGCATCGAGAAGTGACGGCGTTCTTAATTCTTTATTCGTCATTGTCGTTTTTAAAAACCTTATTATTGTATTTACAACGGGCTACGCGTGTTGAATTCATTGTACACCGAGGGTTAAAACACCGAGCGATAGAACATCAACGCTATGATTACTGGGCAAACAAAGCGCACATACCACGGCCAGATTTTCCAAAAGATGCTGTGCTCAGCAAACTGATCGCCTTGCTTTAGTTCTTCTAATATTGCGTCTCGTCTCCATACCCACCCTGCAAATATGCAAAGCGCTAACCCTAGTAAGGGTTGGCTGTACTCGGTGGTAAGCGCAATAACAAAGCCAAACAGCAATTCAAAATTAAGAATAATGACGCAGCTTAAAATGAAGATAATGGTGGCCATCAGCAACACGGCTTTTTTGCGTTTTAAGCCTTTGCTTTCCACCATATAGGCGACCGGGACTTCTAGCATCGATATTGACGACGTGACCGCAGCAATGGCCATGAGTGCAAAAAACGTAAAGGCTACAAACAGACCGACAGTGCCAATGGTTTCGAATAAGGCAGGCAGTACCTTGAAAATAAGTGAGTCACCTTGAATTAACGCACCTTCTGGCGTAAAGATTTCCACACCGTTATTTAAAGCGACGTACATAGCGGGAATAATTAGCATACCTGCAATAACTGCCACGCCAATATCAACCAAGGCTACAGATGCACCAATGGTGGGTAAGTTTTCTTTTTTGCTTAAATACGAGCCGTAAACCAACATAGTGCCCACGCCTAAGGACATGGAAAAGAACGCCTGCCCCATGGCGTTGATAAGTAACTCTGGGTCTAACACGCGTGAAAAGTCGGGCACTAAATAGGCCGCCCAGCCTTCTGAAGCACCGGGTTGCAAACTTACATATACAATCAACGCAAGAATGAGAATAACCAAGGTGGGCATTAGTCGAACCGACCACTTCTCTATACCTGCTTTTACCCCACCCACAACAATAAATGCGGTTAAGCTCATGAAAAGAAAGCAAAATAAAATGTTACGCGTAACCGAAGAGGTAAGCAGCCAGTCACTTGCGCTAGATAGCCCGACAATATTGACTGCCGAGTCAGCGAAGTAAACCAGCATCCAACCGCCAACAATGGCATAAAAAGCAAGAATAAGTGAAACTGTAATACAGCCCCATATACCAGTCGCTCTACCAATGAAGTTACCGGATATTTTGCCTAAGGCATCAACCATGTTAGAACGTGAGCTGCGCCCTATTATAAGCTCAGCCATTAGAACGGGGTATGCAAGTACGAATGCGAGAAGTAAGTAGACGAGGACAAACGCTGCACCACCGTTGCTCGCTACCTTGGTGGGAAAACCCCAGATATTGCCGAGTCCAACTGCCGAGCCTGCCGCTGCTAGCACGAACCCAATTCTAGAGGAAAATTCGCCTCTGATAGCCATGTTATTTCCCTTTATTATTGTTTTAATAATTTATAGACACAAAAAAAGGGCTGGCCCTAGACCAGCCCTTTCTTCTAATCATTTAGTTTCTTGTTATTGCGTAACGGCCTGTTTCAATCATATCGAAAGTTATATTGGCCGCTTCATCTAAGAATGGGTCTAATTCTTCCATATCTTCAGGTAGGTCGTCCAATGTTGAGACCGTTTCCATTCCCATACGCTGTAAACGTTCGTTAGCACGAGCAAGCGACTTTTCTTCCGCTTCTTTTTTCTCTGCTTCACGTTCAGACTTAACTAATGAAATAAAATCCTTGTCTTTATTTTCTTTATATTCCTTGATGTCTTCATGAATATAAGAAAATTCAGGATCTTGCATAATACGCTTATTGTGTTTAGCAGTCAGCACATCTAGCGCCGCGGTGCCATCAGCAAAGGTAGTGTAATTTGCACGATTAATGCTATCCCACGGCAATGCATTTTCAGCCTGACTCTCGCCCCACTCTGCAGGTTCTACGGCAGATGGATAAAGGATATCTGGAATTACACCTTTGTGCTGCGTGCTTCCGCCATCAATGCGATAGAACTTAGCAATAGTAAATTGAACACTACCTAATGGATTATCGTACAGGTCGTAAATTTTGCCTAAGCCGCGATGTTGTTGCACCGTGCCCTTACCAAAGGTTTGTTCACCGACGATTAATGCTCTGTTGTAGTCTTGCATGGCAGCTGCAAATATTTCCGACGCAGAGGCGCTGTATCTATCGACAAGTACAGTTAACGGACCGTCGTACGCAACTTCACCATCGGTATCGCGGTTTACGCTAACCTTACTTTGGCCATAACGAATTTGAACCACTGGCCCTTTTTCAATGAATAGACCTGTTAGCAGTGTCGCTTCGGTAAGTGACCCGCCGCCATTACCGCGTAAATCAACAATTACCCCTTTAACATTTTGTGCTTTTAAGCTTTCAATTTCTTTTGCAACATCCATGCTTAGGTTGTTGTAAAAACTTGGGATAGTAATAACGCCAAGGGGCTCATCTGCATGAGGGCCTGTTTCAGGGACGTAAACCTCAGACTTAGCAGCCCGATCTTCAAGTTTGATCTTATCGCGGGTAAGGCTTACAACTGACGTGGTTTTCGACTCGGTCGCCCCTTTTTCGACTTGAAGACGAACCGTACTACCCTTTGGCCCTTTTATAAGCTCAACCACTTCGTCCAAACGCCAGCCGATAACATCGACGAATTCTTCATCGTCTTGCGCTACACCAACAATTTTGTCTTCCGGCTTAATTGCACCTGACTCATCGGCAGGACCGCCTGGAACAACACTTTTAATAACGGTGTAGTCGTCTTCACTTTGTAACACCGCGCCTATTCCTTCGAAAGACAAGTTCATGTCCATCTGGAAACGTTCGGCATTGCGGGGAGATAAATAACTTGTGTGCGCTTCAATTGTGCGTGCAAAAGCGTTCATTGCCGTTTGGAAAACGTCTTCGCTTTTTGCTTGCTTTGTACGTTTAATGGCACGTGTATAGCGTTTAGTTAGAAGCGCTTTCGCTTCTTCCCATGTCTTGTCAGCAAGAATAAGATTCAGCGCATCGTATTTAACACGTTGACGCCAAATTTCATCTAGCTCGGCTTTATTCGCCGGCCACTCAGCGTCTTCTCTGTCATAAAAGAACTTGTCTCCTTCTTTTTCGAAGTCGAACGGCCCTTTTTCTAATAAGTCTAACGCGAATTCATAGCGTTCTATACGGCGTTTTGCGCTTACATTGTACATGTCATAAGCGACTGACAGGTTGCCTTTACTCAGCGCATCATCGAATAGCGTGCGATATTTTTCAAAACTCACAACGTCAGATAACAATAAAACTTGCTTATTATGATCTAACGAATCGATAAAGCGCTGATAAACTCGTGCCGAGAGGACGTCATCCAACGCGATTTCCTTGTAATGCGCCCTAGTGAAGAGTGCGCTTACTCGCTTAGCCGCAACACTGTGCTGAGATTCCTGTTGCAAAATAGGAAGCTCGTCTACTTCTGGTGTTGACGTAACAGCACCTGCTCCTACCCCAACGGTAAGAAAAGCACTGGCGATGGAAATTCGAAGGATGTCTCTCATATTTACGACCTCTTGGAGCGTGCCAAACGTAAAGCGTCTGCGTTTACTTTAACTACCATGCCTGAGTCTAGTTGAACGTGAATACCATCTTTAGCAACTTCGGTGATTACTGCTGGCATAGGTGCTTTACCTAATTTAACGGTAACTTGCGTACCTTGTTGTAAATCGCTATCTGTCAATTTCGCAGGTGGTGTTGTGTTTGGTCTGTTATTTTTCGGTTTAGTTCCGCGCTTAGTATCAGCATGGTCCGAATTTGCAGATTTTTCACCTTTTGGACGGTTAAATTGTCGTTTATCTTTGCGCTTGGGCTGTTGAGCTAGCTTAGCTTTGCGCTTTTCGGCAGCTTTAGCTTTGCTTTCATCTAGCTGTTGTTTAGCGTGGTCTGCATGCTCTTTTTCAATAGCATCGCCTTCTACGCCGTCTAAGTCCACGCGATTAGCACCTTCTTTGATGCTGTACAAATAACGCCAGCTGTTGGTGTAATGGCGAAGCGTTGAACGAAGTAATGTTTTACTTACGCGTTCATCTTTTTCTAAACGTTCGGCAAGATCTTGAAAAATACCGATCTTGAGTGGGCGGGCCTCGCCTTCAATGCTAAAACATTTCGGAAAGGTCTCTGCAAGGAAAGCTATTACTTCCTTACTATTGGTAAACTTCTCTGGTGATTCCATTAACTTTCTAAATTATTCAGGAGATTTCATCGTTAACTGCATCATCCCAAGTTGCCAGCGTGTGGTCAACCCAATCAAGCAATTCGTCGTCATCTATTTCTAATAAATGTCTATCTTGTTGCCAAGATTCCCATGCGTAGTGCAAAATTTGCTCTAAACGCTGTGTTTCAATATCTTCTTCGGCGTTGTCATAAACGGCATGTAGAATAAAGTTTAAACGTTCAGATGCCTCATCTGGGTCATCGTGAAAGTCTTCCATATCCTCAAACGTGGATAAAACAACGTGAATATCAACACTGGATTTCATAACTATTTCTGCGAATCCATAAGAATTTGAGCAATTTCAACAAGCCCTTTTTCGTCTTCTTCTGTAAAACGTTCAAATACAGGACTGTCGATATCAAGTACACCAACAAGGCTGTCATTTAGCACAAGAGGAACGACAATTTCCGAGTTTGATGCTGCATCACATGCAATATGACCTTCAAACTGATGAACATCAGCAATACGCTGTACGGTACGAGTACTTGCACTTGTACCGCAAACGCCTTTCCCTAATGGAATACGAATACATGCGGGTTGACCTTGAAACGGGCCTAATACCAGCTGTTCTTCTTTGTAAAGATAAAAACCAGCCCAATTCACTTCTTCAAGGTGGTTGAATAAAAGCGCACTGATATTGGCCATATTGGCGATAAGGTCGTGTTCACCAGAAACCAAGCTTTTAGCTTGATTGATTAACTGGCTGTACTGTGGTTCTTTCAAACGATATTCCTGCTATTGAACAATTTTAAATGAGACATTTACACGCGCTTCAATACGTTCTTGACCAGGCAGCGACATAGACATGTCTTTGGCAAAAGCTTCGGCGCGCATTACTGGAATCGGCATATTGCCACCAGATTCAGAGATTGCAACTACTTCACCTACTTCAACCTCTAATTCTTTCGCTAATAACTGTGCACGTTGCTTTGCGTTCTTAACCGCTGCAATAAGTGCTTTTTGATAAGCATCACCTTCACCAACAGAAATAAAGTTAAATTGTTGTATGCGGTCAACGCCTCGTTTAAGTACGCCATCGAGTACTTTGTCATAGGTTTCTAAATCAGTCGATGTAACAGTGATATCGCGAGATAACGTGAAGCCTTCTTGCTGTCTACCTTGAGGCGTATTTATATAGCGCGGTTGTAAGCGAACTTGCATACTTTGTATATGCTTTTGTTCAATGCCCTGCTCAAGCAGGAACGTAACAATAGCGCGCAAATCTGAATCGAGTTGGGTATTGAGTTTGCCTACCGTGTTGCCCTGCTCTTCCACAACAAGCGTTACAGAGTAAGCGTTGGGCGTCACCTCTATGGCACCTACCCCTTGTACACTTATGCTAGCGCTCTCGGCGGCGCTCGCACAGACAAATGGCGTTAATAACGCCAAGAACGCTGATGCTATAAGCGCTTTTGAAGGTATTGCATTTTTTTTAAGCGAAAGTAGTTTCATAGGGTTTCCTTATTGATGGTGTTATTTAATGTAATCATCTTAGGTCTCATCAGACTTAAATGACAATGATTACTAAATACCAAGGATAAGCGTTTATAACTGAATAGTTTATGAATACTCGGGCTAACCGCATAGTAACACTGAATATGAGCTAGGTTATCTGATACGTCGGTGAAAAGTAGTTTTTATACGGTAAGGGCGCCGGAAAGCGATGAAAATAGTTGCCCCTTAGGCAACCAACTGGTCCTAGCGTCGGTGTTCACAAGCGGGTGAACACCGACGCTTAAGCTTACGAGACAAAAGCCTGTGCATTGGGGCTTTACTTTAATACAGTTCGAAGCGCAGCAAGGCAGTGGTCGATGTTACGCGGCTTGCACGCGTATCCCATTAAACCAATGCGCCATACTTTGCCTGCGTGTTCACCCAAGCCAGCGCCTATTTCTAGGCTGAAGTCTTCCAACAGTTGCTTGCGAACCGAAGCATCGTCTATGCCTTCTGGAATTTTTACTACGTTTAACTGAGGTAAACGGTAGTTGCTATCTACGGTTAAATCTAATCCTAAATCATGTAGACCAGCAGCCAGCTTAGCATGGCCATTGGCATGGCGCTTCCACGCATTTTCTAATCCCTCTTCTCTTAAAATAAGAAGCGCTTCATACATGGCATACATACTATTTACTGGTGCCGTGTGGTGATAAGCGCGCTTAGCGCCTTGCCCCCAATAGCCAACAATAAGGTTCATATCTAAAAACCAGCTTTGTACTTTGGTTTTCCGGTTCTGTATAACGTTCACTGCTCTTTCACTAAATGAAACAGGTGAAATACCTGGAACGCAGCTCAAACATTTTTGTGAACCTGAATAAATTGCATCAATTTCCCAACCGTCTACATCTAACTCAATACCACCTAACGAAGTAACGGCATCAACGATACTTAGGCAGTCGTACTGTTTAGCGAGAGCACAAAGTGCCTGGGCTTCATTACGTACGCCAGTGGACGTTTCGGCGTGTACGAAAGCAAGTACCTTGATAGCAGGGTCTGCTTTTAACGCATCTTCTACTGCATTTAAATCGGTTTGCTCGCCCCATGTATTGTTGACGGTTATCGCTACCCCGCCACAGCGTTCAACATTTTCGACCATGCGCATGCCAAACACGCCGTTTATGCAAACCAGGACTTTATCGCCTGGCTCTACAAGGTTCACAAAACACGCTTCCATTCCCGCCGAACCAGGTGCGGAAATTGGCATTGTTAACGCATTCTCGGTTTTAAAAGCGTTCTGAAGTAGTTGTTTGGTCTGGTCCATTAATTCAATGAACAACGGGTCTAAATGACCAAGTGTTGGCCTTGCCATAGCATTCAGTATGCGAGGGTTAACGTCGGACGGTCCAGGTCCCATCAAGGTGCGTTCAGGGGGAATAAAAGTAGATAGCGATTGCATAATCCATCCTCTTAGCGATGTAAGGCGTGTTTATAATATTAATATCGTAATCCATAGTTACGATAACTTTCGACATACTACAATGTTAATAAAAAGGAACAACCACCTGTTCCCAAGATAAATAACATGAATGGGAAATTGGTTATAGATTCTAAATCGTATATATAGAACACTAAGTAAGAAGCGCTAAATAAAAGTAGATAGCAAATGGGTAGTGAAATAGCCGTTGAGCGAAGCACATCCGACCAGATTGTAGTCACTTGATAAGCATAGGTTTAGTACTACAATTAGCCTAAGTTAAGGTGTGTAAGATAAAATTCACACAAAAATTGTTTAAAAAATATCCAGCCGTATTCTATAATTAAATTCTGTTTGGAAGATTTTGTTATAACTCTCCCAGTAAAAGTTAGCGCACGGCTCAGCAATGAGCCATTCCCCTAGGCCCGGAACGTTTGTTCTGGGCATTTTTTATGGGGTACGCGAAAGTTAAGTTAAAAGATACTACTCGTTTATTAACGTTAGTGACGCTAGATAGTTTTTAGCGTTCTCAACATAATGCGCCGCCGACGCTTGTAGTTTAGGCTCTACGCTACTATCGAAACTTCTGATTACTTTTCCGGGTGAGCCAACAACTAAACTGTAATCGGGAATTTCCATGTTTTCGGTGATTAGTGCGTTCGCGCCAATAATACAATACTTGCCAATTTTAGCGCCGTTCAGCACAACAGCATTGATGCCCACCAGCGAATAATCGCCAATTTCACACCCGTGAAGCATGACTTTGTGCCCAACAGTTACACCGGTACCAAGAGCTAGTGGAATACCCGCGTCTGTATGAAGCACACTACCGTCTTGTATATTAGTGTTTTCACCCACTGTTATCTTGTCCATATCCCCGCGTATTACGGCATTGAACCAGACGCTAGCGCCTTTTTTCAGTTCAACATTACCAATAACGTGGGCGCCCGGCGCAATAAATACGCTTTTATGAACATCAGGTGTTTCTGAACCTAACTTATAACGCATGCCTATCTCCCTATTCATCTACTTTTCTCATTAACCCTTCTTGCATGGTTGAGGCAATAAGTTCACCACTTTGGTTAAATATTTGACCTCTAACCAAGCCTCTAGAACCACCACTAAAAGGACTTTCCATTGCATATAACATCCATTCATTCATGCTAATTGGGCGATGAAACCACATAGCATGATCAATGGTTGCAATTCGAAGAGACTTATCGGTCACTGCAACGCCGTGTGGCTGTAGCGATGTGCTAAGAAAGTGGTAATCTGACGCGTAAGCAAGTGCAGCTTGGTGCACGGCTAATTGCGCATCCATTGTGTCTCTTGCTTTTAGCCAAATATAACGAGTAGGCTCACGCTTAGCTGAGTGATATGAATTAGCAGCATCTACAGTGCGAATATCTACCGGTTTATGGTAGCTCAATGCTTCTTGCATGGGACGCGCAATTTTGTTGAAGTTCGCTTCGTAAAACTCTATGTCAGACTGAACGTCTTCAGGCGCCGGAACGTCTGGCATGGTGGGGTTTTGATGCTCCATACCATCTTGTGGCACCTGGAAAGATGCCGTCATGTAAAAAATATTTCTGCCATCTTGTATCGCTTTCACTCGACGCGCTGAAAAGCTTCTTCCGTCGCGTACTATTTCAACATCGTAAACAACCGGTTTTTTTGTATCGCCTGGCAATAAGAAGTAGGTATGAAATGAGTGCGCCACTCTGTCTGGTGATACTGTCTCATAGGCTGCCGCCAGTGCTTGCCCCAAAACCTGCCCGCCAAATAAAGCTCTAAAGCCTAAATCCCAGCTCTGACCCCGATAGATGCCAGCTTCCACTGTTTCGAGTTCAAATAGTGACGATAGTTTAATTTCAGACATGTTGTACGTTCTCTTCAATAACTGCTTTGGGGTTTCGCGGATAATACTTCTCGGGCAATTTTGCTTTGTGCTCAAAAAAGCGCGTATCTTTATAGGGTAACTTCATAAACCCTGATATGCCTAGCCCTTTTATGTTAGGAATTTGTTTGACAAGCTTTGCTAACAGGGTTTTAAACCGCTGCTCTTGACTATGATCGAGCAACGTATAGTAATTGTGAATTTTGAGGTGAGTTGGCAATGCTTCAAATATTATACACCCTGTGTGATGTATGGAGTTAAGCTGAATAATGGTATCAATGATATCTTGTGGTAGCTTTAGTAGCTCATCCGGGTCGTCGCCATCTTCAAAATAAGAGTGAGTTCTACTTTCATCTTTTTGCGCTGACACTTTTGATAGTTCATAGGGAATAGCCATAGCTTTTGAAGGAATAAATTTTTCTTCCTCGCTCTCACGCTCAATATGAAGCGTATTTTTAGCGTTAAACATACAACACTTAAAAACGGCGGGTTTGTGAATGGCGCTAGCCAGGTTAATAACGTTATTAACAGCCAGTTCAAACGCTGCCTTCAACGTTTCATCGTATAAATTAAGGCTTGAATCAACATATATGCCTTCGGGCTCCCAGCGCACGGCTATGCCGCCAACAACAGGATAGCGGCCTAATCTACTGATTGCCGATACAAACGCTTTCTCAGTATCGCCCATACCTTGAAGATAGTTTTTATAATAGCGATCAAACTGAGCATCGTCGATATAGCGTAATTCCTCTGCACCTTTTTCATCAAAGCCATTCGTTAAACGCGCTTGCTGCCTTAAATAGGATTTCCTCGAGCTGTATACAACGGTTTCTATATCTGCTCGAGTGTGAGTCAGCCATGTAGGAATTAACGGTGTGTATTGATGAGGCGTATCGTCGGTAAATACCATGTTTTTTAAAACGTGAAGATGATTAAACAAATAGTCACCGCCCTGGCGCCGTTTTACCGGGTCTTCACTAAGCATATATTCCAATATATTGGCTAACATTTTAGGCAGGCCTAACGACGATGGTGTAATGACCTTACTGCCATAACGGCAGGATTGACCCGATGCTAGTGCGTAAAGGGTACTGGCTAACCCCTGTTCGTCAAAACGTGGGCTTGAAAGTGCGCCGTTTAGCTGCTCCTCGCCAATAAAATAAACATCACCAAGTCGCGCATTAGTTTGGTGAAGCTCACCAGACATCAAGTCCATGACATTATTGCCAACATATTGCCCGGAAATGTCTGTTTGAGCGAACACCGACGACCCCCAATCTATAAGCCCAACCGTCTCAGTAGCTTTATCCCATACTAAATTTGACGGTTTAATATCTCCATGAACAATGGGTTTTATTTCGCCGTTTTCGCTGTATTGCCTGAAATTAGATAAAAGCTCTCCCACCTGAACGGCAATTTTTACGATGATACGCGGCGGTAAAGGCCCGGTTTTAAGGCTTACTTTCTCTAAATCTTCACCTGGGGCTAAGCCCATTACTAAGATAGACTGCTTGCGGATTTGTTGGTATTCGATAAAGCGAGGGACAAACTCGTGATTGATGTGAGAAAGCATAAACGCTTCCTCTTCTAGTCTGTCTTGTACGTGCTGAGGTAACGTTATTCGTGAAAATTTAAAAACCCTTGCTTCACCGCTTGGGTCGCTGCCTGCAAACGCGAAACCAAAGGCCCCTTTACCTAACAGTTCAATATCCCTATAGCCCAAGCTTTCTAACTGAGAAATACATAAATTCACCCAGTCTTTCAGCTTTTTTGCGTCGGCGTGAGAGAGCAGATAAATTGACTGTTCATCTGGTATATAAAAGTGTTTTAGGCCTTTAAGTTGCGACATCGTGTTATTTTCACTTTAACCTTTCACTGCCTGCGAGCGTGACCATGCGTTATTTTCGCTATATTCAGCGCCGGTTGCATGGGCGAACTACCATCAGTTATCTTCGTTTATCCAGCTCACATAGGTTGATGCACTGCTGTCACTGCTTTTTGCGCCTAATTGCAGTACAACGTTCTGTAACGCTGATTCAAGTTGGCTATCAAGCTGCCATGGTGGGTTCAAAACAAACACCCCAGAACCATACATGCCCGCTTCTGGCGTATTTTTTTCTACACAAATCTCGGCCTTAAAACAGGGCTTTCTTAACGCGGCAAGCTTATCGCACATAGTTTCGCTTGCCCCATGTTTAGCGCCAGCCCTTTCAGACAGTAGGGGGTACCAAACTACGATTTGCGCTTGTTGCCAACGTTTGAAAACTTGTTCTACACCTTTTATTACCTCGCCATATTCGGATGCGCGCTCGTAGGGTGGATCTATTAAAATAGCGCCTCGATTAGGTTTAGGTGGCGTAAGCGCTCTTAAACCTTCGTAGCCATCTCGCTTGTGAACATGCATTTTACGCAAATGCAATTTACCCATATTGGCTTCTAACTTATCGAACTCGGCGGGGTGAAGCTCCATTAAGTGTAAGTTATCGGTAGCGCGTTTCGCTGTCGCACTTATTGCAGGTGACCCGGGGTATTGATGCTTTGTTAAGAAAGGTTCACATAACGTCAGATAATCTTTCAAAAGCTCTGGTAGCGAATCATGTTCAGCGCCCGTTTTTATAATTCGCGAAATGCCTGTTTCGTATTCTTTGTTTTTCGATGACATTGCATCGTTTAAGTCGTACGTACCAGCACCTGCATGGGTATCGAAAAGAGTAAAGGGCTTATCTTTCTTCTTTAGTGAATTGATAACGCCTATCCAACATAGGTGCTTTATAACATCGGCATGATTACCAGCGTGAAATGCGTGTTGATAACTAAGCACAAAACCTCTGAAACATTGTTTTTCATATATAGCCTATGATAACGCCATAGCCGCACGAGGTACACAAAACAAAAAAGGGTTAATACGCCTATGTATCAACCCTTTTGTTGTTAATGCAATTTGCTTGGTCCTTGACCAAGGCCATAGCGGTTACGATTTTTACGCGGTTTACCTTAGATGCATCAGCATTTTTTCAGGTTGCGTTAAGTAGCTCATCCACAAATTATTGAAGCGAACCATAGTCGCACCATCAATAATGCGGTGATCGCCAGACCAGTTCACAGCCATAATGTGTTGTGCGCTCACGTTTCCTTCTTCATCAAAACGCGGTAACTTTTGCGTTTTCCCTAACGCTACAATTGCAGCTTCTGGTTTATTGATAACCGGCGTAGCGGTAATGCCACCAATAGCACCGATATTTGAGATACTAATTGTGCCGCCTTTTAAGTGTTCGCCCGCAACGCGCCCTGCTCTTGCCTGCTCAATAATGTCTTGCATTTGTTCTGCAATATCTAGCAGCGACAAATCTTGAACCCGTTTGATGTTGGGAACCAGTAGGCCAATTTTAGAATCTACGGCAAAACCAATATTGTGATCGCTAAAATAACTGATCTCGGTAGCATCTTCGTTTAGCTGACTGTTGATAGCTGGGAATTCATTCAGCGCAAGCGACATCGCTTTAACAAAAAATGGCATAAAGCTAAGTTTGATATTTTTTGCTTCAAACTCGGGCTTAAGCAGTTTACGTAGTGCCATTAAGCTGTCCATGACAAGCTCATCGCTTACCGTAAAGTGCGGAATGGTATACACAGAAGCCGACATCTGTTTCGCCATGGCCGCTTGAATACCGCGCACTTTTTCAGTTCTTACGTCACCAGGCGTTATTGTGTTGATGTCCCGCTTAGCTGACGCGTTAGGCGTTGGTGTGCTATGTGCTGCTTGCTCTTTCGACGCCTCATTACTGTTGCTATCAAGGTTTATAACATCAGTTTTTAGAATACGGCCTTTCTTCCCGGAACCCTTAACGGTATTCAAATCGATGTTATTTTCTCGAGCAACCCGTCTTACAGCCGGACTTGCCAACACTTTACCAGGTATCGCAACCGGAGGCTCAAACTCACCTTCTTTAAATTTTGACAGCTCTACCGTAGTTGACGTCTGTTGCTTAGTTGTTGCTTCTGAAGACCGTGCTTTTTCAGCACTCGTGCCTTGATAAGTCGAATGACTTTCTGACTGGTCAGTGCCTCCCTCTACTTCTAATGAAAACAGCGCGCTATGGACCTTAGCTATATCACCTTGTGCGTAATACAGTCGATGTACCGTTCCCGCGTTCTTTGCCGGTATTTCAACCACCGCTTTATCTGTCATTACTTCAACGACAGCCTGGTCTTCTTCTATGACATCGCCTTCAGATACGTTCCACTTAACGATTTCACATTCAACAATACCCTCACCAATGTCTGGTAAGATAAAATCTTCTACCTGTTTATTTGCATTCGCGTTTGAAGTCGAAGTCGAAGTCGAAGTCGGCAGGTCTACAACCACATCGGTGGTGTCTACAGCAGCGTCGGCTGGTGCCTGTTCATTATGCGCTATATCCGTTGCATCCGGCGTCATGGAAAAAAGCGGCGCGTGAACTTTCGCTATATCGCCAACGGCGTAATGAAGTTTGTTCACTACACCTGCATGCATAGCAGGAATTTGAACCGTGGCTTTGTCTGTCATAACTTCAGCAACAGGCTGGTCTTCCTCTATGTGCTCTCCCTCTGACACTAACCACTCAAGCAGTTCACATTCAACAATACCTTCACCAATATCCGGTAAGATAAATTCAATTGTCATATCATCGTCTCCCGGTTTTAATAATGAAGCGTACGCTTAATTGCTTCGTAGGTTTTAGTTTCATCTGGCATATATTCTTTTTCATGTGCCAATGGATATGGCGTATCAAGACCACAGACCCTAGCTATAGGTGCTTCAAGGTACAAGAAACAGCGTTCTTGTATGGTTGCCGCTATCTCGCTAGCAAAGCCCCCTGTAAGCGGTGCTTCATGGTTAACCAGTAATCGTCCAGTTTTCATTACCGACTGCATAACGGTTTCAGCATCCCACGGTAAAATACTGCGCAAGTCGATGATTTCGCATGACACGCCATCTTCTAACGCCATCTCAGCAGCTTTTTGCAGTATTTCGATTTGAGCACCCCAACCTAGTAACGTAATATCGCTACCTTCTTGTACTATGTCGGCTTTACCTAACGGCAGCTCATAATCTTCTTCTGGTACATCAGACACCGAAGCGCGGTACAAACGCTTAGGCTCCATAAACAACACCGGGTTTTTATCACGGATTGACGCCAGTAACAGCCCCTTGGCCTGGTAAGGGTTGCGTGGGATTACAATTTTCAAACCCGGGCAATGGGCAAAAAAGGCTTCCGGCGATTGACTGTGGTAATGACCGCCAGCAATCCCACCACCATAAGGAGTACGAATAGTTAACGTGCCCACATCGAACTGTCCACCAGAGCGATATCGCCATTTTGCGGTTTCGTTTACTATTTGATCGAAAGCGGGAAAGATATAATCACCAAACTGAATTTCGGCCACAGGCACCGAGCCTTGGGATGCCAAACCATTGGCAAATCCGATGATGCCCTGTTCGGTTAGCGGCGTATTGAAACAGCGGGCTTTACCAAACTTCTCTTGTAGGTGACTCGTTGCACGAAAAACACCGCCGAAATGGCCTACATCTTCACCGAAAACCATGACTTTTTCATCGTCGGTCATGGCTGTGATGAGCGCGTTATTGATAGCCTGTAGTAAGTTCATCTTCGCCATTACTTCACTCTCTCTGCGGTTTTAGGGTACATCTTCGGGTACTTTTTGATATGTGACTTAAGCTCGTTTATTTGTTCTTTTAGGTGCCAAGGTGGTGTGTCATACACGTCTTCAACAATGTCCTCAACGGCACATATATCGGTTTTCTCGCAGTTTTTCATTGCAGCCAATACATCTTGACGCGCTTTCTCTACGCGTTTTTGATTGTCGGCTTCGTTGTACCACCCTTTGCTCTCTAACCATTTCGCCATTCGAGCAATAGGGTCTTTGGCTCGCCATTTGTCTTCTTCTTCACGAGAGCGATACCCTGTCGGGTCATCCGACGTAGAGTGTGCAGCTAAGCGATATGTCATTGCTTCGATAAGTACAGGGCATTTTTCTTCTATAGCGATGCGACGGGCTTCTTTGGTTGCCGCATAGATCGCAAGAGCATCGTTTCCATCTACGCGAATGGTTTTAACTCCATAGCCTAGCCCTCTTGACGCAATACCGTCGCCAGCAAACTGCTCTTCTGCTGGTGTTGAAATGGCGTAGCCGTTATTTCGGCAGAAGAATATAACCGGGCAATTAAGTACAGCAGCCATATTTAACCCCGCGTGAAAATCCCCCTCTGATGCAGCACCTTCACCGAAGTAACATATAGTGACAACATCTTTACCCGACATTTTTTGCCCGTAAGCGTAACCGGATGCTTGGGGAATCTGCGTCCCTAGGGGCGAAGAAATTGTCATGAAATTAAGGGTTTTGTCTCCGTAATGGATAGGCATTTGACGTCCCTTATTCGGGTCGTCTTTATTGCTGAACATTTGATTCATGAACTGATCTGTAGTGTAACCGCGATAGGCAAGCGCACCCTGTTCGCGGTATTGAGACATGATCATGTCATCATTTGAAAGCGCAGCCGCACTCGCTACCGAAGCCGCCTCTTCACCCGTACTGGCGAGATAGAAACTAATACGACCTTGGCGCTGTGCACCTACCATGCGTTCATCTAATACTCGGATGTAATGCATGGTATTAAAAATTTTTAATGCCTCTTCCTTGTCGATGTTAGGCTCTTGGGCGTTTTTAATAAGTTCTCCCTGTTCAGAAAGAACCTGCAACATAGGGATATCAACCACCCCTTTAGAAATAATCTCGACCTTATTTGTTGTTTTTACTTCGGCCAAATGGTTTCTGTCTTTCACGTTTGTTCCCCTTAAAACTGAGGGCTAATAGCGACTTTATAGTGAATGACTATGCTAGTAGAGAGGAAGCAGGAGCGTCATTTTTATTCGCCAACGATTTAGCAAATGCATGAGATAGCCATACTCAATGATGTGCCCTTGTGGGGATATCCATCCTAATAAAGTAAATGCCATGTAAAAATATTGATAAATAGTTAGGATAAATATTTCATTCGAAGGGAGCGTCTTCGTTCTATTTCTTCTATTAGACAGAGAAAACATGTAATTAAATTACAATTTAATGCAAAAAGAACCGCGTTTTTCACTTATTAATCTAGTTAAATTTCAAAATTATATTCCCTCTTCAAATGTAACAAAATGTGTAAAGTGTGTATTACTGAAACACACGTTACAAAACAAATAAAAGTGTGCTAGTAATAGATAGTCACGGCGACAAACGGCACATAAATAAAGGCGAATGACCTTTAAAATCGACCTAAAAAGCCGCCGGACTCCAGGGAACTATTCACACGAGAATAATTATGAAAAAAACACTAATCAGTACCGTAGTTGCTACGGCATTAGCAGGTTCTGCTTTTGGCGCGTTAGCAATTTCCAACCAAATTTCCGGCCATAGCGTTGAGCAACGCAATGCAATCGAAGCCTCTTTCGATAAGAAAAATATTCTAGCCAATGCAATTCAAGCTAGCAGTGACAGTGTACGTGTTATCGTTCAGTTACATGACGTACCAATGGCGCAATTCAGCGCAGTAAACCCAAGCGTAAACAGTATGTCTGCGCACAAGGGGCAGAAAGTTAACTTTGAGTCTAACGCAGCGAAAGAATATAAATCGTTCCTAGAAACGCAACAGCAATCTGTTATCCAAACAATTAAAGCATTCGACAAATCCTTTAAAGCTGATTTGTCTTATACAGCGGCGTTCAACGGTTTTGCGGGTATCGTATCGAAAAGTGCGCTTGATAAACTTTCAAGCCTGTCAACGGTAAAAGCGGTATATCCTGATGTAATTCATCATGCCCAAATGGACGCAAGTTTGGATCTAATTGGTGCCGTTGAGACGTGGGAACAGTTTGGCGGTAAAGAAAGCGCCGGTGCGGGTGTTAAAGTAGCCATTATCGATAGTGGTATTCGCCCAGAGAACCCTTTGTTTAGCGGTGAGAACTTTACGGCTCCTGCCGCAGACACCCTTCCAACTGATGATTACTGTTCAGAAGTTCCTGACTTTTGCAACAACAAGCTAATCGTTGCTCGTGCTGCTGAAATCGTTGAAGGCTTTAGTGTTGTAGAAGAAGAATATGAAAGCCCGCTAGGTTTTAACGGTCACGGCACTCACGTAGCCGGTACTGCAGTAGGTAACTACGGCGTTATGGCAGAACGCGATGGCGCAGAGGCAGAAATTTCAGGGGTTGCGCCAGCGGCTTATTTGATGGCTTATAAAGGCCTGTATGCAACGCCTGCAAACCCCGCTTCTTCAAGCGGCGCATCGTCTATGTTGCTTTCAATGCTTGAAGCTGCACTGACAGACGGCGCTGATGTTGTAAATAACTCATGGGGCGGCGGCGCTGGCGGCAACCCTAACGGCTCTGTTTATGAAGATGTATTAGAAGCCATGCACGATGCCGGTGTTGTTACGGTATTTGCAGCGGGTAACGATGGCCCACTCGAAACCTCAATCGGTTGTCCTGGTTGCTCTGACGACGTTATTACTGTGGCGGCAACAACCACAGCCCGCCTATTTGCTAACGAGTTGACGATTGAAGGTGACACTTCAATTGGTACCATTCCAGCGCTTTACTCTGTTGGAAACCCTAACATCGTTTTTGACACTGCACTAACAGCCCCTGTTGTTTACGCTGGTGCAGTTAATGCAGAAAATGTTGAAGCATGTGAGCCTTTTGCCGATGATTCTGTGTTTGAAGGAGCGATTGCTCTAGTTAGCCGCGGTACTTGTGGTTTTGTAACAAAGATTGAAAACGCTGAAGCTGCGGGTGCTGTTGCGGTCGTTGTTCACAATGTGGATGGTCGCGGAGAAGCCCCAATCTTAATGGGCGGCCTTAGCCCAGACCAGACGGTTCCTTCATTCATGATCCCTGCAACCCCGGGTCAAGAGTTAGCAACACTAATCTCAGAGTCTGAAGAAGCGGTTAATATCACAATTGGTGCAGAAGTAGTTCGCGTTGTATCTGATAGCTTGGCAGATATCATGGCCGACTTTAGCTCACGTGGTCCTAACGGCGACCCTACGTTCTTGAAGCCTAACATTGCTGCGCCTGGCGTTAGAATTTTCTCTGGTGAATCTCCAGACGCACCGGGACACGAAGGCGAGAGCTTCTCGTTTAAAGGCGGTACGTCTATGGCGTCACCACACGTGGCTGGTGCAGCGGCACTCATTAAGCAGATGCACCCAGATTGGACTGCACAGCAAATTAAGAGCGCGCTTGTTACTTCATCTATTCGTGACGTATTAAAAGAAGACGCTGCTACACAAGCTGACAACTTTGACATGGGTGCGGGCCGCCTAGACTTGCCACGTGCGACATCAGTTGAGCTAACGTACAGCGATTTAAGTCTCGTTTCGTCTGAGTGTTATATTACTTGCGACATGTCTGTCACTGTTACTAATACAAGCGACGCTGATGTGACCGTTGATGCGACCACAATGTTTGATGATGAGAATATTGTTGCAACGGTTACGCCTGCATTGGCAACCTTACCTGCTGGTGCATCTGCACAGATCATGGTTTCGGTAGATGTATCACTTGTAGATTCTGGAGAATGGTTATTTGGTGGTATTAACTGGGCGGATACTAACGATGAAACAACGGATTACTTCATCCCTATTGCCATTTATCCTATTAACACCGACGAGCCTGAGTTATTCAACAGCTCGGTTAGCAATGAGTTTGCATCAGAGAATGAAGTGGTTAGAACATCTGCATCAGTCACTAACCAAGGTGTGACAGGCCTAATCGGCGTAACTTCAACCGTTGATGAAAAGTACGATATCGACGTTTCTAGTATTTCAGCAGTCAAAAACGGCAACCAAGAGCCAGTAACTTACGATGCAGAAAAACGTGAAGTTCGCTGGGAAGGGGCATTGAACACTGCAACGCTTGAACTCGTTGAAACAGCAGCGCCGTTTGGTTATTTTCCAATGCGTAACCTATCTTTTGCACAGCCTTTAGTCTGTAGTTCAGAATGTGATGATACAGTGATAACTGTTGAACCAGTTGTGGGCATAGAATATATGGGTCAAACGTATACAAGTGTGCAAATTTCT
This sequence comes from Alteromonas sp. G5_S2_22_S1, assembly GCF_054968525.1. Classification (NCBI taxonomy): domain Bacteria; kingdom Pseudomonadati; phylum Pseudomonadota; class Gammaproteobacteria; order Alteromonadales; family Alteromonadaceae; genus Alteromonas; species Alteromonas sp. G5_S2_22_S1. The sequence goes on from NZ_JBQKUJ010000005.1 coordinate 129,179, forward strand.
TCAAATGGGTTTATTTCTTTAGGGACTGCATCGGGTAGCGTTACCGAATACAGACCCCATGAGTTACCTGGTTCGCAAGAGCCTAATAATGTTATTGCTCCTTACTGGACGGACCTTAACCTTAAAGGCACTGCCGATAATGATATAGGCACCGGCAATATATATGCTCAAAACTTGAGTGCCGGTACTGATAGCTATTTCGTAGTTGAATGGGAAAATGCGATGCTATGGGGGCAAGAGGGTACAAGCGTAAATTTCCAAATTTGGTACGATGCGAGTGCTGAAACATTCTCGTTTGCATATGGACCTATGAGCCCTAACAACACCCCTGCTGTTGTAGGTTTTGAAGATGCGACAGGTACCGTTGGTTATACTCATGCTGCACAGTTAAGCACTGGCGTTACAGGTTCTCTACCAGTAGAGGGTGATGAATTTGGTATCGTTACCATCCCAGGTGATCAAATTACAGTGAGCTATAGCGGTTCAGTAAAGCCAGCGGGTGAGCTAATGGATGACACGCTTTCAGTTGACGAGGATGCCTCTATTACAGCTAACATCTTGGCAAACGAGAAGGAAGATATCATCTTCAATACGTTTGAGATGGATTCACTATCAGGTGACTTTAGGACATATACGCCTATTGAAGTTGATAGAGAAGAGTTAGACCCGTCAACTGTTGAAGTAACTACTGAAGCAGCAAACGGCACAGTGACGGTTAATGACGATGGTACGGTAACCTACACGCCAAACGCAGACTTCTTCGGTGAAGACTCATTCACCTACACAGTTCAGGTAGAGGGTACTACTACAGATGAAGGCGAAGTGGTAGAAGGTGACATCATTGGCGAAGGCACGGTATCAGTAGCGGTTGCAGGCGTACAAGATGCTCCTGTACTTTCAATCTCTGCGCCATCAAGCGTTGATGAAGGTGAATCATTTACTGTAACTGCTTCAGCAACTGACGCAGATGGTGATGACGTTACTATTACTATCGACGGTGTTGAAACAACGTCATTTACTGGTACTGCACCAAGTCACGAGCAAGCAAATCGTGTTACGGTACAAGTAACAGCAACAGACGGTATCGATACGACAACAGACAGCGTGACTATTATAGTTAACGATAAGTCTGGTGGTTCTATGGGCTGGATTGCATTGCTTCTAGCGCCAGCGGTATACCTACGTAGACGCATGAAACGTTCGTAACGTTTTACGTTAAACTAGAAAGGCCGCTTTTAAAGCGGCCTTTTTTAATCATCTTGAGAAAGTTGCTGCAAATGTTGTGACATTCGTTTACTAGGCTGCACCCCAAGCTCCCGAAACTTCTCTATCTGCCTTACAATATTGCCTCTTCCACTGGTTAGTTTGTTCATTGCCTGTTCGTAACTGGTATGGGCACTGTCTATTGACTTCCCTACTTTTTCCATATCAGTAACAAAGCCAACAAACTTGTCATAAAGTTTAGCTGCCTGGTCGGCGATAAGCTGTGCGTTTTGGTTTTGGTATTCGTATTGCCAGATGTTATTAATCGTTCTAAGAGCAACTAATAAGTTTGTAGGGCTAACCAGCATAATATTGTGATTAAGCGCGGTGGTAACAAGCTCTGGCTCTTCTTCAACTGCAATAAGAAATGCAGGCTCAATAGGAATGAAAAGCAACACATAGTCTAGCGTTTTAATGCCCTGTAACGTTTGATAGTCTTTAGCTCCTAGGCCTTTGATGTGGCCTTTAATAGACGCAACATGTTGCGCAAGGTGTTGGGCTTTTTCTGTATCATCTTCACAGTTGAAGTAGCGCTCATAAGCGGCGAGGCTCACTTTCGAATCTATTATGACGTCTTTATCATTGGGTAAGTGCACGACAACATCAGGCTGGAAGCGTTTGCCTTGTTCAGAGGTAGCAGACATTTGCGTTTCGAACTCGTGACCTTCTCGTAAACCTGACTCTTTTAGAATTCGCTCTAATACTACCTCGCCCCAATTACCTTGTTTTTTATTGTCGCCTTTTAGTGCATTGGTTAATGCGGCGGCTTCTTCAGTGATTTTCTGATTAAGTGCTTTAAGACTTAATATTTCTGTTTTAAGCGACGCGCGTTCTTGACCTTCGCGGATATGCTGCTCAGAGATTTGGCGCTTAAACCCATCTAATTCGTTTTTAAACGGTGCAAGCACCGCTTCAATATTGTGTTTAGTTTGCTGTGTATAACGCTGCTGCTTCTCTTCAAATATTCGGTTTGCGAGGTTTTCAAACTGGGTATGTAAGCGCTGCTCAGACGCGTTCATCGCAGCAAGTTTATCTTCATGCGCGGTGTGAAGTGCCTGGATGCGTGCTTGATGCGCTTCATTTTGTGCGTGTAACTTGGCGCTAGTGATTCGCTCACTATTTAATTCAGTCTGTAATTGTTCACATTGTGTAGTGACATGCTTCATTCGCGCGGCCACTTTCTGGCTACGAATGAATAAATAGAGCGCGAGTACGCTAAGACTAAGAAACGCAATTAAAAATGCAGTGGGTTCGCTGGAAATAAGGTTGGAAAACATAGTGCTAACTTCATACTGTTATTTTGTACAGCACTATAAACAAATCTTACTGCGTTTACCAACATCAGCGGTCGCGTTATCTACTAAGGGTGCGAATTTTTGGTACGCACTCTTAACGGTAAGGTTAATAAAAGATACAAAAACAGGTGCATACGCACCTGTTTTTTATGAACTAGAGCATGAGTTAAGCGAATATAATGCAGTCGCTCAACATAAGCTGGCCTCTATTTAGATAGCGACGCGTCTAACTCTTCAATTTTTGCTTTCCAAATGGCTGGACCATTTTTATGCGCATTGGCACCTGTACTATCGACAGCGACCGTTACTGGCATATCAACAACGTCAAACTCGTAGATGGCTTCCATACCTAAATCTTCAAAAGCGACAACGCGCGCGTTTTTAATTGCTTTAGACACTAAGTAAGCTGCACCACCTACTGCCATTAAATACACCGCTTTGTGTTTAGCGATTGAGTCAACCGTAGCAGGGCCGCGCTCTGCTTTACCAATCATGCCGATTAGGCCGGTTTCTTCTAACATCATATCGGTGAACTTATCCATACGCGTCGCCGTCGTGGGGCCAGCAGGGCCTACAACTTCATCGCCTACAGCGTCAACTGGGCCAACGTAATAAATAAAGCGGTTGGTTAGGTCAACGCCTTCGGGAAGCCCTTCGCCGTTTTCCATCATAGTTTGAATACGTTTATGCGCTGCATCACGACCTGTAAGCATTTTACCCGATAGTAATACGGTCTCGCCTACTTTCCACTCTTGAATATCATCCTTGGTCACTTCATCAAGGTTTACACGGCGGGTATTTTCACTCACTTCCCATGTTACTTCTGGCCAGTCTTCAAGCTTAGGTGGCGTTAGCTCTGTCGGGCCTGAACCGTCTAAATAAAAATGTGCATGACGTGTCGCAGCGCAGTTAGGGATCATGGCAACAGGCTTTGAAGCAGCGTGTGTAGGCAGGGATTTGATCTTCACATCCACTACCGTTGTTAAACCACCTAGGCCTTGCGCGCCAATACCGAGTTTATTTACGCGGTCAAAAATTTCTAAGCGAAGCTTTTCATCGGTAGTTTGTGGGCCACGTTCAATCAACTCTTGTATATCGACAGGGTCCATCAGGCTTTCTTTAGCAAGTACCGCTGCTTTTTCAGCTGTACCGCCTATACCTATTCCAAGCATACCGGGTGGACACCAGCCCGCCCCCATTGTTGGTAGCGTTTTAACCACCCAATCAGCAATATCATCGCTCGGGTTAAGCATTACCATTTTAGATTTGTTTTCAGAGCCGCCACCTTTTGCCGCGATCATCACCTCAATTTTTTCACCTGCCACCATATCAATGTGAACCACAGATGGCGTGTTATCCTTGGTGTTTTTACGGGCGCCAGCAGGGTCTGCCACAATTGACGCACGCAGCGGGTTATCTGGATTAAGGTAGGCACGACGGGTCCCTTCATCAACCATCTCCTGAACGGTCATGTCGGTTTTATCCCACGTTACACCCATCCCCACTTTAACAAAGCAGGTTACAATACCCGTGTCTTGACAAAGTGGGCGTTTGCCCTCTGCTGACATGCGAGAGTTGATAAGAATTTGCGCCATAGCGTCTTTCGCAGCTTGGCTCTGTTCTTTGTTATACGCTTCTTCTACGGCTTTTACGTAATCGAGTGGGTGGTAGTAAGAAATGAACTGCAGGGCATCTTCAATGCTGTCAATGAAGTCTTGTTGACGGATAACGGTCATGACATCCTCTTTTTATTTGGCTTTCGTGGTCTTAGCTATCTAAAAAAGCGTATACTAGCGCATCTAAAGGCATCGCACCATGTAAAACCATACGCATAATGCTAATTCCAGCTATTTTTAAAAGCTATGTCGCCTTGCCTTTCTAAAACGGTATTAGACGCGCTGGATTATTAACATAACGTTATGTAGTTGTACACGTAAAATGCTTTGTAATTGAGTTAAAAATGGTTCTCAACAAAGCGTTTGAAGAAATGTCACGACCTTAAAAAGAAGTATTGTATTTACCTATGTCACACGCATATCCCTTACACGTCTATGTGTCTCGCTATACGAAAGAAGCGCTCTTAAATATTGTCGGTTTACATCACAACACACATGAGCCATTCAATACGCTTTTTGAACAGGTGGCATCGCTACCTTATTCCCTTCTGCTTGACACATCAGGCTCTTTAAAAAGTGATGGTCGTTACAACATAATGGCGTTTTCGCCTGTATCCGTTATCGAAGCGAAGGGCGATGAAGTAACCTTGGTGGATGTCTCTACGTCGAAGCGTGAGGCCCTTCTGCAGCGCCCTTTCGAGGCCGTCGAACAACACTTGCACTCGCAGCTAAACAATGTAGTAATAAGTGCAGATGTAGACTTCGATACATCCCACCTACCCTTTATCGTTGGTGTGGCGGGCATGGCGGGTTATGACACAGGGCGTTTCTATGAAGCATTGCCAAGTGTTGCGAAAGACGACTACGCGACGCCTGACTTTACCGTTGGGCTATACTTACGTTCGCTTATCGAAGATACCCAAACTGGCCATATCTACTACTGCTCAGTAGATAACGCCCCCTTAACATCATTTTTTGCTGCCCCTGACAGCAGTAAAAAAGTTGCCACTGATACTGCGCCTCCAGATTTCAAGTTAACAACGCCGTTTACATCAAACCTGTCTAAGCATGAGTATAAAAAAAGTTTAGCCACCATCGGGGGCTATCTGCGTGCTGGGGACTGTTACCAAGTTAATATGGCGCAACGTTTTACTGCATCATATGAAGGTAATATTTGGCAAGCGTACTGTGAACTACGCAATCAAAACCAAGCGCCGTTCTCTGCGTATTTCAACCTGCCGGACGGCTGTATTGCTTCTATTTCACCGGAGCGGTTTTTGCGGATTAAGGATGGCATAGTTGAAACTAAGCCGATTAAGGGCACGCGTCCACGATTTAAGAACCCGTTAAAGGATAAAGCGAGTGCTGATAGTCTGCTATCAGCAGAAAAGGATCGCTCTGAAAACCTGATGATTGTCGATTTGCTGCGAAACGACATTTCGAAGCACTGTAAGCCCCATTCGGTAAAAGTACCTGCACTCTTTGCCCTTGAAAGCTATGAAGCGGTTCATCATTTAGTCAGTACGGTTACCGGAGAGCTAAACGAAACCGCCTCACCACTTGAGTTGTTAGCGGCAGCCTTTCCCGGCGGCTCTATTACAGGCGCCCCTAAAATTCGTGCAATGGAAGTCATTGATGAACTAGAGCCACACCGACGTAATATTTATTGCGGTAGTGTTTTTTACATGGGTTACCGTGAGGACATGGACTCAAGCATTTGTATTAGAACAGTATTGGCAGAGAATAACCGATTACATTGTTGGGCCGGCGGTGGTATTGTTTTAGATTCAGTACCCAGTGAAGAATACCAAGAAACCCTCGACAAAGTCTCGAAGATACTGCCGGTACTTGAATCGATAAACCAATAATTGAAAGAGTATACAAGCAACCTTGTTTGCAACTATTATTAGAAGGCCATGACACGAAACGAATTTCTATCTCAATTTCATCACTTTAGGCAGCCTCACATTGAACCTGATTTTCCTTTACAAAAAACAGGTCGTCCGGCTGCGGTATTAATCCCACTGATTGATTACGGAAATTCACTTCGACTATTACTTACAGAACGGGCCCATCACCTGAAACACCACCCTGGACAAATAAGCTTCCCAGGCGGCGCGGTAGATAGCTCAGACAACACGCTGTTCGATGCTGCACTAAGGGAAGCAGAAGAAGAAGTTGGCCTTCCTTCAAGCCACGTTGATGTGGTAGGCATGCTACCAAGATACCGCACCATCAGCGGCTATGAAATTGCGCCAGTAGTAGGCTTTGTTAACCCCGACTTTACCCCCGTTATCGATAAAAACGAGGTAGAGAGCGTGTTCGAGGTTCCCCTAGCTCATGTGTTAAATCGCAAAAACCACCTTGTTCATACAACCCACCGAGATAAAAAAGCCTTCCCTATTTACTTTATTCCTTGGCAAGAAAGAATGATATGGGGGGCGACAGCAGCGATGCTGCGTAACCTTTCCCATCATATCCACCCCTAGGTCACGTACATTCATACTTCAGGTTAAGCCCGTAGCACTGCGTATAAACACACGTGGTTATACCGCTAACAATACGTTCTATGCCCAAACGTATCTCAAAACTTTACTGCGCTATAAATTAATCTTTACAGTGTATTAGCAAAACTAATCTCGCTATTAGCATTTCTGTATTGTGGTTTTTACCTAGTAGATGCATGATCTAATTATTACTTTGTTTTAATTTTGAAAGTTTATGATTAGTGTATTTGATATGTTTAGCGTGGGTATTGGCCCTTCTAGTTCGCATACGGTAGGTCCAATGAAAGCTGGTGCTGAATTTGTAGGCGAATTAGCACAAGATAATGCGCTTTTTGAAACTATAGATAGTGTAAAAGTGGAATTGTTTGGCTCTCTTGGTCAAACAGGTATCGGACACGGTACAGGAAAAGCAGTGATTTTGGGTTTACTCGGCGAACTCCCCGATGTGATTGATGTAGACAGCATTGAATCGAGACTAGAGGAAATTCGCAACAGCGAGCAACTTCGACTCAATGGTCAGCAGCTAGTGCGCTTCCCAAACAAGAACGCAATCATTTTCCACCGCCGTAAATCGCTACCTAAACATGCTAACGCGCTGACATTCTACGCGTACGCCAAAGATGCGTTGTTAAAACAGCAAACATACTACAGTATCGGCGGTGGCTTCATTATAAAAGACGAAGACTTTGATGCGACTAAAGCGCACGCTGCTACCCTTCAAGCTTCGGTCCCCTTTCCTTTTAAAACAGCCGAAGAGCTACTTGCTTTATGTAAAACCAATGGGTTAAGTATTAGCTCGCTAATGCTGCGTAATGAGTCTACGTTTAGGTCGAAGCATGAAGTAAAGCAGCAGTTGCATAATATATGGCTGGTAATGAAAGCCTGTATTCAACGCGGTATTGAAAGTGAAGGTATTTTACCTGGCGGTCTAAAAGTAGTCCGTCGTGCCCCTGGCTTATATCGCCGCCTTCAAACGGAGCATACTAACGACCCCATGCAGACCATGGACTGGGTAAACTTATTTGCGCTAGCTGTTAACGAAGAAAATGCAGCCGGCGGGCGTGTGGTGACTGCCCCTACAAATGGCGCTGCCGGAATTATTCCCGCTGTGCTTCAATACGTAGATAAATTTATACGCCCTGTAGATGAAGAAGTCGCAAGCCGTTTTCTTCTTACCGCCGGTGCAATAGGTATTCTTTATAAGGAGAATGCTTCTATATCTGGCGCAGAGGTCGGCTGTCAGGGCGAAGTTGGGGTAGCCTGTTCAATGGCTGCGGGCGCACTTGCAGAGATAATGGGCGGTACCGCAGCGTCGGTAGAAAACGCAGCAGAAATTGGTATGGAGCATAACCTAGGGCTTACGTGTGACCCGGTTGGTGGGCTTGTACAAGTCCCGTGTATCGAACGAAATGCCATGGGTGCGATTAAAGCGATTAATGCTTCGCGACTTGCACTACGCGGGACGGGCGATCAGAAAGTATCGTTAGACAAGGTAATTAAGACCATGCGCGATACCGGCAACGATATGAAAACCAAATATAAAGAAACGGCACGAGGCGGACTGGCAGTAAATATCATAGAGTGTTGATCGTTAGCTCGCAGTAAACGAAGACTAAAATACAAAAAAGGGGCAACAGCCCCCTTTTTTCATTCATGCTTGTTTTTCACAACGCTACTTCACGGGAAGCGTTACGCCTTTGAACATTTTTTCTACTTCGTCATTGTTTTTCAGCATCATGGCTTTTTCCACCTTGTCTTTAGTTAAATGAGGTGCAAATCGCTCGATAAAGTCATACATATAGCTTCGTAAGAACGACCCTTTTCTAAAACCAATCTTTGTTGTGCTGTAATCGAATAAGTGACTTGCGTCTATTTTAACTAAATCATCATCAAGCTCTTCACTTACTGCCATAGAGGCTATAACGCCTATACCTACACCAAGACGAACGTACGTTTTAATTACATCTGCGTCTGTCGCAGTGAAGACAATTTTAGGTGTAAGCCCTGCTCTTTCAAACGCTTGATCGAGTTCTGAGCGACCTGTAAAACCGAACACATAAGTAACTAAGGGATACTTTGCTATATCCGAAATGTCTATGGTGCCCTTCTTAGAAAGCGGATGATCTTTATTAACGATGACACTGCGATTCCAGTGATAGCAAGGCAGCATGACCAGATCGTTATATAAGTGAAGTGCTTCAGTGGCAATGGCAAAATCTGCTTCACCTTTTGCTGCTAGGTCACTTATTTGAGATGGCGTACCCTGGTGCATATGAAGCGATACCTTTGGGTACTTACTCATAAAGCCTTGTATTACATCTGGCAATGCATAGCGGGCTTGTGTATGCGTAGTAGCAATGTTTAATTTGCCTTGGTCAGGCAGTGTATGCTCTCTGGCAACAGCTTTAATGCTTTCAACTTTCGCAAGAATTTCTCGCGCGATATTGATTACATCATTACCAGCATCAGTGACGTGCGTAAGGTGCTTTCCACTACGACCAAAAATTTGAACGCCTAATTCATCTTCTAGCATGCGCACTTGTTTACTGATACCCGGTTGTGAGGTATACAAACTTTCAGCGGTAGCTGAAACATTCAAATTATTGTTAAGAACTTCTACGATATATCGTAGTTGCTGTAGCTTCATAGTTTACACCGTTAAATGGGATAGTCTGACACTGTACTCCCACCGTTATAACCAAAACTACTCGTTTTTACTAGTTGCTATTACGAAAATGCCATTATAAAGTTGAAAATAATTCATTTTTTACCATTTTACTCGGTAAAGCTTCGGCCTTAATGAAATTGAACTACATTAAGGTTACGGAAAATAAGATACACGGCGTTTAATAAATAATGAGTAGCAGTAAACAGGTTTCTTCCACAATCGATTTTTCTTCTGTGCTTGCCGCTGCAGTGCACGATATGAAAAACTCATTATTTCTTCTTATCCAATCTATCGAAACATTAAGTGAGACGTTGTCTCCAACAAATATTGAAGCGAAAGAACAAGTAGCCAGTGTTCACTACGAAGCGTCTCGGCTAAATACCAACCTTGTCCAAATTCTTTCCCTGTATCGGGCAGAGTTAGAAAGCCTTCCTATTACTGTTGACGAGAGTTTTATCAAAGACTTAGTGGAAGACGTTGTAGGGTCAAATGCACTTTATGTAGCGCAAAAAAATATAACCATAACCACTGATATTGAGGATGACTTGAGCTGGTACTTAGACAGTGAACTCATTTATTTGCTGTTAAATGACGTAATCATTAATGCTATGCGTTACGGCACTTCTAAAATACAGGTCAGTGCAACCATAGACGCATCTTCCTACTTATCGATAAAGATAGAAGACGACGGTGTCGGCTACCCTGAGTCTATGTTGTCTAAGAGTCACGAAGCTCTCTCTGATTTCGAGCTAAGTCAGGGCAGAACGGGACTCGGTTTGTTTTTTGCAAAATTGATAGCACGGGCCCATTCGCAGGAGGACATGGAAGGAACAATCGCACTTTCTAATGGCGGATTGCTCGGTGGAAGTGTATTTGAAGTAAAAATACCGTAGTATTGACCGATAACCTTAAGTAATTCAGAAAGTAACGCCCGTAAGTAAGAATACACTGACGTTGTAAAAAATATAAAACAGACGGAAAGACACGCATGTACGTGATTATTATCATATTAATTGTTGTTTTGCTCATCGCGGCCATATTCATTAACGCAATACAACAGCATCGACAAAAACAGGAAGCTGAGCGCAGAACAGAATTAGCAAAGCAGCGCACCATTGTCGATGAGACAGAAAACGTTATTGCCGCTTGCGTTAACATCCCAGTTTCTTCTCGCATCATGGGGATTCTACACAATCGAATTCTCAACGCGCTTAAAGCGATGAATGAACTATCGAGTACCGCTGAACTTAAACAGCGAATTGCAAGTAGCGAACAGGCGACGGCGGCAGCGCTTTCTGATAAAAGCGGTGCATTGTCAGAGTTTTCTCTACCTGATAACGACAAAATGATCATTCAATATATACAAGCAGTTAAAAAGCTGCGAATTGTGCTGCGCTCAGAGCACAGTAAAGGTCAAATAGACTCGAAAGTATTTATGGATGAAGATAAACAGTTAGAGCGACTACAGATAAAAGTCAACGTAGAAACCTTGATCAAGCGAGGCCGCGCTGCGCTTCAAACTAACATGTTAGGCTCGGCCAGACAGTATTTTGAAAAAGCCAAAAATGCGCTGGAAAACCAAACACAACAAGATGAATATTCCACGTCTCGCCTAGCTACATTAGGCGAATGGCTTCACGAAATACAAAGTAACCTTAAGAGCGTAAACGAGAAAGATCGGGCCAAGAAGCAAGAAGAAGAGCGCGACGAACTGGACGAATTATTCGCCCCTAAGAAAAAGTGGTAAAGGCCTATTAGTTAGCCTGCTTATCCCTGTGGGTTAACTGACTCCGTCGCATAGTACTTGGTTTTACAATTTAAGCGTAATGCGCGATAGCTAAGTCCCACATAGATTGAGCAGGTAGCGACAAACCCTTTCGCGCATGCTTTATAATACCGATATTTTTTATCAACGGGTTGATTGTTATTTGTCTCACTACCAGCCCTAACCCCTCCATTTGAGATTGGCAAATAGCCGGCATAATTGAAATGCCCAACCCATTTTGAATTAATTTGCCAAGCGTTGATAACTGACCCGTTTCGGCAATAATGTTCAATTCACCAAAACGCGCTAATTGAGATTGTGTCCAATGCCGAACCGCGGAACCTCTGTTCATCATTACCAGAGGGTGCAGCAAGCAGTCTTGCCAGCTTGGCGCGTTGCTTAAATACTTGGCCTGAGAAGAATTAGCCACTACAACAAACTGGTCAGCAAACAGACTTTTAAACACTAGCCCATCTTTTCGCTCTGGCTCGAAGGAAAACCCTATTTCACTTCGACCTGTAGTGACTTCGTGAATAACTTGCTCCATCACTACATCGACGATACGCAAGTTGACGTTTGGCGTTCTCTTGTGAAAAGCAGATAGAATACTGGGTAAATGTGACGCTGCAAATGAGGGCATTGCACAAATGGTCAGCTGACCTTTGGCCATGGCAAACAAGTTCTGTATGTCTGAAAACGTGTTATCCCAATCGTGAAGCAGTCGTAAGGCATTTGGGAATAACACTTCACCTTCCGGTGTCAGGCTTACATTACGCGTATTACGCTTAAAGAGTTTGCCGCCCAATTGCTCTTCCATTTTCTTAATGGCAGAAGACAGTGCTGGCTGAGTAAGGTGTAAATTAACTGCAGCTTCAGCAAATGTCGAAGATTTCGCCACTTCTACAAACGCTTTCACTTGTCGGTAGGATACGTCCACGTTTATTCCCTCTAACCTCGCTATTAATAAATAATATTTATTAATAGAAAGATTAATTCGATTTTACAAATCAAGCAACAATGTTGATACTTATTTTTAACAAAATGGGTTGGAGAGTATAAATGGCAGGATTTAATAAGGTCGTTTCGTCGTATGAAGACGCAATGGCGGGTCTGAAAGACGGAATGACCGTTATTGCAGGTGGGTTTGGTCTTTGCGGAATACCTGAGGGGCTAATTGCCCAAATCAAAACGCTGGGTGTTTCAAATCTCACGGTAGTATCGAACAATTGTGGCGTTGATGACTTCGGTTTGGGTCTTCTGTTAGAAGATAAACAAATTGCCAAAATGGTATCGTCTTACGTAGGCGAAAACGCTCTATTTGAAAAGCAATTACTTGATGGTGAACTAGAAGTAGAGTTAACGCCACAGGGCACGCTAGCGGAAAAAATGCGTGCAGGTGGTGCGGGTATCCCAGCTTTCTACACGGCCACAGGCTATGGGACGCCGGTAGGTGAAGGCAAAGAGGTAAAATCATTCAATGGGCGCCCCTATATTCTTGAAGAAGCCATTACCGGCGACTTTGCTATCGTAAAAGCATGGAAAGCGGATACATTCGGCAACTGTGTATATCGACACACGGCGCAAAACTTCAATCCTATGGCCGCAACTGCCGGTAAGATTACCGTGGTGGAAGCTGAAGAGATTGTCGAGCCAGGAACGCTTAACCCAAGCGAAATTCATACTCCTGGTATTTATGTTAACCGCGTTATTCAAGGGACTTTTGAAAAACGAATTGAGCGCCTTGTAGTTAGTGAGGAGTCAGTATAATGCTTAGCAGAGAACAAATTGCCATGCGCGTAGCTCAAGAATTTAAAGATGGCGACTATGTGAATTTAGGCATAGGCATCCCTACCCTTGCGGCAAGTTATGTACCGGATGATATTAGCGTAATGCTACAGTCAGAAAACGGGCTATTAGGTATGGGTCGTTACCCCACCGAAAGCGAGGTGGACGCAGACATGATAAATGCGGGTAAAGAAACCGTTACCGCCATCACCGGGGCATCGATTTTCAGTAGCGCTGAAAGCTTCGCAATGATCCGCGGCGGCCATGTCGATTTCACCGTGCTAGGCGCATTTGAAGTCGATGTATCGGGCAATATTGCATCATGGATGATACCTGGAAAATTAGTAAAAGGCATGGGCGGCGCAATGGACCTAGTGGCTGGCGCAAAAAACATCATTGTTACCATGACCCACACCGACAAGCACGGTAACCCTAAACTGCTTGGGGAGTGCACGCTGCCGCTAACGGGCGTTAACTGTATCACGCGGATTATTACCGACTTAGCGGTATTAAGCGTTGAAAATGGTGCGTTTGTATTACAAGAGCGTGCCCCTGGTGTCACCATTGATGAAATAAAAGAAAAAACCGGTGGTAAACTAGTTGCACCAGACAGCGTGCCCGAAATGCAGTTTTAATATTTGAGAAAATAATGCTGAGATAATTAAAAAGCCAACCAAAAGGCGTACCTGTTACTTAAGCGGTATTTAGCAAAACTGCTGCCGTACGTACGCCTTTATCATCCCCTAGCATTCACCCATCGACTAACCACTGCGATAAGCCTTTCAATACGTTTTGCATTAAGGGATAATGCGCTCGACTGTTCATTTATAAAGGCTATACCTTCTTGCTAGTTTCTGATTTACCTGTACACCACAAAATTATTTCAAAGCTCGAATCTAAAAATATTTCGACGCTAACGGAAATTCAAGAGCGCACTATGCTTCCTGCTATCCAAGGAAAAGATATTATTGCGTCTTCTAAAACGGGTTCAGGTAAAACCTTCGCCTTTCTAGTGCCCGCCATTAACAGGCTAATGGCACAAAAAGCATTAAGCAGACAAGACCCTCGCGCTTTGATTTTAGCGCCAACGCGGGAACTTGCGAAGCAAGTCTTCATAGAAGCTAAGTCAATGTGCACCGGGTTGAACTTAACGTGTTCACTGATTGTGGGCGGCGAAAACTACAACGACCAGGTTAAAGCGCTTCGCCGTAACCCTCATATCATAGTAGGCACAGCTGGCCGTGTTGCCGACCATCTTTTAGACAAAAGCGTATATCTAAACGGTTTAGAGCTGCTTATTTTTGATGAAGCCGACCGAATGTTAGATTTAGGCTTCTCTGCTCAGCTTAAGATGATCAACGACTATGCTGATCACAGAAAGCGCCAAACCATGCTGTTTTCTGCCACGCTCGACAATATTGAGCTTAAGCATATGACAACACAGCTGACCAAAGGGGCGGTGCGCGTAGCGGTAGGAGACTCAACTGCAGAGCATGGCGATATCGAGCAGAAGTGTTTCTTTGCAGACAATGTTGATAACAAAGATCAGATTTTACAGTTTGAGTTGGCTAATCGTACTTACAACCAAGCTATCGTATTTACTGCGACCCGTGAAGACACAGACAGAATTGCAGCATTGCTTAACGAACAAAACTTAGAAGCCATAGCGCTACGTGGTGACATGTTACAAAGCCAACGTGCAGCGGTTATGAGCGCGTTTGCTCGTGGACAGCACAGTATTTTAGTTACCACCGACCTCGCCTCGCGCGGTCTAGATCTGTCAAAAGTTGGCCTGGTAGTTAACTTCGACCTACCCAAAAACGCCGATGAGTATATTCACCGTATTGGTCGTACCGGACGCGCGGGGCAAAAAGGCGAAGCTTTCTCACTAATAGGCCCTCGTGATTGGAACAGCTTCGAAGGGCTTAAAAATCACCTTCAATATGCTTTAGAGTGTTCGCCGCACGACGAATTTTCAGCTTCGTTTAAAGGTTTCAAGCCTAAGAAAAAAGTGTCGAAAGGCGCAACTTCCCAAAATGGCAAAAAGCGCGTAGCGAAACCTGTTAAAGCAAACGTTAAAAAGCGTGTTGATACCATGTCTGGTGAAGATATCGGTATGGTCCCAGTGAAACGCAAACCACGCAAAACGCTCTCGGATGACGACGAGTAAGATCAACAACTATTGGGCTCTTACCATTCTAGTTAACCGGTTTAATTAGATAAGGCATCTTCGCGACGGTTCGATTTTCAGGCTTTTATTCAAACTAAATCCACTATAGTCACCGACTAATGGCAGACATAAAAAAACGAGTGCTTAAAAAGTCACTCGTTTTTTTGTTTCGGTGTAATCACTCGTCAATAACGATTACACGGGCATACGATATTAAAAGATGGTTAAAACAAGCTAGCGCTTAGTATTCCCACCACCCTTCTTGCCACCACTCCAAAAACTCTTCAAAGTCGATGTAACCATCGTCGTTACTATCGATAAGCTTAAAGCCTTCTTGTACGTGGCTAGCTTTTGTTTTTGGTGAAATTACGGTTAGAAGCTCGATGAACTCCGGCAAATCGATTTGGCCATTGCCATCACGATCGAAAAAGCTAAAGTCCTTCCTAATTTCTTCAATTTTAGATTCTGAAAGTTGAGTGCTCACTCGCATTCCTTATATCAACTGCAATAAACACGAGTGTAACGCCCTTCTTTCTGGCTGTCTATGCCTGATTTTCGTTTGCTTTAAGTGCGCGTAAACGTTGAGCTTCTGCTTTTTCTTTACGCTTTTGTTCCATGGTTAAACGTGCTTCAGTACCCACGTGTTCCTGTTGGCGCTCTTTGGCTAATTGAACCTGCTTTTCGCGCTCTCTAAAGCGTGCAATTTGATCTTCAGTGTGGGTGCCGAAGCAATGCGGGCAGCTAACACCCGGCTCGTATTTATCACTTTGCTTGTCTTCTGCGGTAATTGGTAGTCGACACGCGTAGCACTGCTCGTAATGGCTCTTTTCCAAATCATGGTTTACTGCCACACGATTATCAAAAACGAAGCAATCACCTTCCCACATAGACTCTTCTTTAGGCACATCTTCTAAGTATTGCAAAATACCACCTTCAAGATGATATACCTCTTCAAACCCTTGCTCTTTCAAATAAGCGGTAGATTTTTCACAGCGGATACCGCCGGTACAGAACATGGCCACTTTTTTGTTTTTAGACGGGTCGAGTTCTTTAGACACGTACTCAGGGAACTCGCGGAAAGTCTCTGTTTTTGGGTCGACGGCGTTTTTGAACGTACCAATTTCAATTTCGTAGCCGTTTCGCGTGTCGATAACCGTTACCTCTGGATCGCTAATTAGCGCATTCCAATCTTTTGGCTTAACGTAAGTGCCTACGGTTTCGCGTGGGTCTATGCCCTCTACACCCATGGTCACAATTTCTTTTTTAAGCTTTACTTTCGTGCGATAGAAAGGCTGCTCGTCGTGGAGCGATTCTTTAAAAGAGATGGGGTTAATGCGCGCGTCGCTGTTTAAGTAGGCCAACAGCGCGTCTATGCCTTCTCGGGTACCGGATACCGTGCCGTTTATACCTTCGCTGGCTAGAAGAAGTGTCCCTTTAATACCGTTAGCTTCCATAGCTTCTAGAAGGGGCTGGCGAATTTCTTTATAGTTTTCAAGCGCAACAAACTTATACATTGCGCATACAATATATTTAGACATATTTTAACCTTTGCTGATTGGAGCGTAAGACCAGTGCAAAAATGCGGCGCGCAATATAACAAAACTTCAGGGTAAAAACTAGGCCTGCTGTATTTGGCGCATTGAGTAGCCCTGTTTTACAATTCGCTTCAGTACGTTGATAGGCAGTAAACTAACCAGTGCTCGGCTAAGCGATGTTTTCAAATGGTGAGGTGTGAACAGCATCTGCATTACTTCCGGGGTTTTGTGTCTCTTTCACGGCAAGCATATCGTAAAGCAGCGTGTTGTCTTCCTTCATCGTATTGTTATATTGCTTTTTAATACGTTTCTGCGCTGCCAAACTGCAGTTATCTATCACATCGTCAGGCAGCCGTTTCGCATCATCGGTTTGTGCTAAGGGTGCCGGATTCATATTTAAATATAGTCGCGCCGTGGAAAAGTCTTCAGCAACCAAAGCCGACATTACGTCCATGTTTTTCCATTCACTTTCGTTTGCAGCAAGACTTGAACAACGGTAGTGACTCAGGGAAGTAAGCTCAGTATCAATGCCCGCTTTTTGAGATAATTCGCTATCTGCCGCCTCTATCTCAAAGGGCGCTGCTGTACTATGTTGCTGCATGGCAAGATAGAGTGAAAATAGCGCCCCTTGCGTTGATGCACGCGCAAGCACACCGCTGCGCTCCCAATAAATACTGGGGTCAATATGCGTTTGCTCATTTTGGGATGTAGCGTCTACAGACATGCATTCTGATTACTTGATTTGTATACTTATGTTGTCGGCAAGATAATGTTTTTCTTAAGCTTATTTTTTAAAGTTAGATATACTTCAATAAAGCCATAGCGCCCCTATTCATGGATTCGAAATGCAATTTAGCAATAAACAAGTACTGATTGTTGAAGATCAACGCCCCTTTCTTTTGCTACTCAAAGGGCTTATGCATTCTATGGGGGCCAGTGACGTGGTAACAAAGTCATCGGCGGAACAAGCCGTTTCCCTATGCAAAAAACATAAGTTCGATGTCATTATCTGTGATTTGCATTTAGGAGCAGATAATAAAAGTGGGTATGAGTTAATCGAAGAGCTTCGTACCAGAAGGCTTATTAACCCTACTTCTATTTTTATCCTTATAAGCGCTGATAGCGCCCGACCTATCGTGCTAGGCTCTATTGAACGCCGACCTGATGACTTTCTTGTTAAGCCCTTCTCTCAGGTTCAGTTAAAATCCAGGATTATTCGCGCTTGGCAAAAACGACAGTTTTTGCAACAGGCGTACAGCCTCATTGAGCAAGGTGAATGTAACAGTGCAATCGACCACATCGAATCTTTGCTCGATTCACCCTCACATTACAAAGGGCACTGCGAGCAACTTTTGGTTGAACTCTATTGGCGTATAGGTCAGCCAGAGAAAGCCCTTGACGTATTGAGCGACTACATTGACGGCAAACCTGTGCTTTGGGCACAGATCGCAATTGCAAAAACTTACCTTCAACTAAACGAATTCGACAAAGCAATAACGACGGCGAAACGAACGTTAAAACGAAACCGGTTTAATGCGGATGCCTATGACATACTTGCCCAAGCACAGCAGAAATTAGACGACGGCGAAAAAGCACTAGACGCCATTAAAGAAGCTATCAAGCTTTCGCCCTATTCTCTACCGAGACACTTTAAAGCGTGCGAAATTGGCAGGTTAAACGATGACTTAGTGCTCGCGGCTAATTCAAGTTTAGCTATATGGAATTTGTCGAAGCGGTCGGTTCATAAAACGAGCCTGCACTGGTGCGGTATTATTCGCAGTCTATTAGATGTAGCTGAGTGCGCTGAAGATAAAAAACAGCGCAATAAATACCAACAAGAAGCCCTACTTACACTTCAACGCGGAAAGTTTGACGAACACCTTCAAAAAATGGACCGGGACTTTGATGTAGATATCTTCGGTACGATTGTTAATGCCAGAATTAGCGCCATTGACGGCAAATTAATTGACGCGAAGCGGCATTTATCAACGTCACAAACCATGCTCGATGAAAAATACACCGAGGTTCCCACTGCTTTTATTCCAGACAGTATCAACGTTATGTACAAACTCGGTGAATTTGATGATGCGTTACAGCTAACTTCACTTCTCGAGTCACGTCACGACGAGCTCGATCAAAACAGTGCAAATATGTTAGAAACGCAAGCCCACAATGCACGGAAAAGTCTTGCTAGCTATCAGCAATTTAATCGAGAAGGCATTCAGCACTATCAGCAAAAAGATTACGAACGTGCAAAAGCGTCCTTTGCCTTAGCACAAGGTTTTGCACCGGTTAATACGGGTGTAGCGCTTAATTTACTTCAGTGTCTACTGCAGATAGTGATAAAAGAAGATAAAGCAGAAATGAAGCTTACCAATGAATGTAAGCGTTTGTTTAAGTTAATAGACGATATGTCGCTTAAAGCGCCGTATAACGAAAAGTATACTAATCTACGTGACGAACTTTCTAAGTACATCGGTTTTTGATTCCCCCCCTTTAACCGTTATATGGCTCATCTTTGCTCAAATAAAATATTCGAAACAGTCGGCGAAACCGGGCTATTTTAATTAAGCGCTTTTTACTCGTATCAAACCTTACACGCTCTAACTTCTCAATACGAAAATGTAGCTGAGATTCGTATATTAAATGCACAAATCTTCCAACGCCCAATTGTACTGTATATATATACATGATATAACGTGCAGAAATCACATGGCTACACAAACTAAATATACAGGTCCTTTTAAGTATCCCGCTTAAAATTGACCGATGTTAAGTAAATGCTTAGAGAAAGTAGTAATCTGCTATGCACGACAAACTGATACAAAAACTCGAAATTCTTTCAGATGCAGCCAAGTATGACGCTTCCTGTGCAAGCGGTTCGGCGGGTAAACGAAAGGCAGGCAAAACCGAAAAAACGGGGATAGGTTCGCTTACCGGCGGTTCGGGTATATGTCACAGCTTCACGCCTGATGGTCGGTGTGTTTCTTTACTAAAAATCTTAATGACCAATTACTGTATCTACGATTGTCACTACTGCATAAATAGAGTGTCTAGCAATGTTCGACGCGCACGATTCACCGTTAAAGAAACCGTGGACCTGACGCTGAATTTTTACAAGCGCAACTACATTGAAGGTTTGTTTCTTAGTTCAGGCATTGTTGGCTCACCCGATCTTACAATGGAAAGTATGGTACGTATTGCCAAATCTTTGCGCCTCGACCACGGTTTTAAAGGGTATATACACCTTAAAACCATTCCAAATGCCTCACCTGAGTTACAAGAAGAAGCTGGTTTATACGCAGATAGATTAAGTATTAATGTCGAGATGCCGACTCAACCCTCTTTAAATAAATACGCGCCAGAAAAAGATCTCGGTGCTATCCATGGCTCAATGAACACGCTAAAAGACAAAATTGCAGAGCACAAGGCAGATAAAACCTATACAGGTAAACGCCTGCCACGCTTTGCACCTGGTGGGCAGTCTACACAGATGATCATAGGCGCAGATGACTCTAATGATAAAGTTATTTTAGGGACCAGCGTTAAACTTTATGACCAACAAAAACTTCGCCGGGTTTATTATTCGGCGTTCTCGCCAATACCCGATGCATCTGAAGTGTTGCCGCTAAAGCCTGCGCCGTTAATTCGCGAGCACCGCCTTTATCAAGCTGATTGGCTGTTGCGTTTTTATGGGTTTACCCTTGATGAAATTGTTCACGATGACATGCTTGATATGGATTATGACCCTAAACTTGCGTGGGCATTACGCAATCGCCATGTTTTTCCGATTGATTTAAATAAGGCAGACAAATTGCTGTTGTTACGAGTACCGGGGCTTGGTGCTCGAACGGTGCAAAAAATTCTGGCGATTAGACGGCACACAAAGCTTAACTGGATAGATCTGACTAAAATGCGTTTACCACTTAAAAAGCTAAAACCTTTTATTAGCGTAGGCGACTATGCCCCTGATATTCACTTACTCGATAGTAATAATTTTGAACTTCAGTTCAAGCAGCCGAAGCAGTTTGAACTATTTAGCGCTTAAATGAAGTTGCTGTGAGATGGAAACAATTAGAATTAACTCAGTACCGGGGTTTGATGAGTGGCGCATGGCTGCAAGAGCGTGTTTAGCACAATCTATCCCCCCTGAAAATATCATTTGGCAAAGTGCACAATCAGTACAGGACGACCTATTCGGCCACAGCCAACCCTCTATTACGGGCACAAAGCCACAAAAAAGGCATGCTATTCCTAAATCTGTCTTAATGCTTTTCAAATATGCATTGTGTCATAGCGATGCTCACCGCTTCGCATTGTGTTATCGGGTGTTGTGGCGCGTTACGTTTGAAAACAAAAACCTAGTTCGGTTAAAAACTGATGACGATATATTGCAGCTTATGGCACTAGCTAAAGCGGTAAAGCGAGACGCGTATAAAATGAGCGCGTTTTTAAGATTTAGAGAGGTTAAACTCGATGGCAATGAACACTTTATCGCTTGGTACGAGCCTGAACATTTTAGCCTAGAGTTAAAGCTCGACTTCTTTAAAACCCGTTTTAAGAATATGCGATGGTCTATACTCACGCCTTATCGGGCGGCTCACTGGGATACAGAAACACTTATTTTAGAAGATAACCCTTGTTCGAGTGTGCTTCCAGATAACGATCATATTGAAAAATACTGGCTTACTTATTACGCTAATATCTTCAATCCGGCACGCATCAAAAAAGACGCCATGCTAAGTTCAATGCCCAAAAAATATTGGAAGAACTTGCCTGAAACGTCACTGATTGACGATATGATAAAACAGTCAGACACTAGAGCTCGCAAAATGATCACTGATGGGAATAAGCGCAAATAAAACGCCCGTTAACTGTGTGCCACTGCCCTTTAAATTTTTAAGACTCTTCGGCATAAGTAAGCGTAAACCAGACCTCTTTTAAATGAGTATTAGAGGACCGCTTTAGACAAGTTGCGGACGCAACAGATTATTGACCAGCTACTTCTGCTTTGCGCCAATCGCTGGCAATCCCTGCATAACACCATTTACCTGGTTGTTTTACTGGCCCTGTTACACTTTAGCTGGTCTCGCAAAACCGGCCTGCAGGAACCGTTAATTTACTGGGCAATAGCCTTGCTGATTTTGCTTCCCAGACTGCAATACCTCAAACAGCGTCTGCAACGGGCACGCTTATCCCGCAATAGCATGTAAATTTTATATAGGATTAAGTGAATATTTCTTCATTTACTGGGAAGCCTTGTGGGTAGAAAATGTAATTACCTGTTTTATATAAACTTTTTATTCGGCATGACATTTGAAAGCTTAGGGTGAAGTGAATACATTCACGTTGTGCGCGGCACAACCCCAAAGTGGAGCTAACCTATGTTTGTAGAATCTGTTAAAACACCGGGCATTGCGCACCTTTCCTACCTGATTGGCAGCGATGGTGAAGCCTGTGTGATTGATCCTCAGTTAGATACGCAGCATTATCTCACCCTTGCCGGAAAGCATGAATGCCGGATCACCACCATCATCGAAACCCACCGCAATGAAGACTTTATCTCTGGCGCGGTAGCGCTGGCCAACCAGACCGGTGCTGATATTTACCATGGTAAATACGCTGACGAGCCTATCGAATATGCCCGCAAGGCCGGTAATGGCGATAAATTTGAGATTGGCAAATGGACACTCGAAGTTATTGCAACGCCCGGCCATACTAAAGACAGTATTTGTGTGTTGGCTATCGACAACGAACAGGACGGTCAGCCTATCGGCGTATTTACCGGCGATACCTTATTTGTCAGTGAAGTCGGTCGCACAGACTTCTACCCCGAGGAAATGGAAAAAATGGCTGGCCAGCTTTATGACAGCCTACAAACGCTGGCCAACCTGGGTGATGACATTATTGTGTACCCGGCTCATGGCGCAGGGTCGGTGTGTGGCTCAGGCATGGCAGAACGTGAGTTTACCACCATAGGCATTGAGAAACGGCAAAACCCGGGCTATCAATGTACCTCTAAAAAAGCCTTTATAGAGCGTAAGTTAAAAGAGAATCATTATATTGCTCCCTACTTTAGCAAAATGGAGCAGTCTAACGTTACCGGGATGGATACGCCTTTACCGCCAGTGGCGTGCCAGAAGCTGGCACAGGATGCTCAGTCAGCCTGGCAGAAAAGCGCAGAACGTCCCGGCGTGCTCATTGATGTAAGAAGTCATGCCCAGTTTCGAGACTGTCACTATCCCGGCAGTCTTAATTTGCCGGGCGGCTTACTCAGCGCTTATGGTGGTTGGTTTCTGGACTACTCCACACCTATCGCACTGGTGGCAGATTCCCATCAACAGGCAACCGAAAGCTCCGAACAGCTGTGGCGGATGGGCTACCAGCAGATTAGTGGTTATCTGACCATGGTACCAAAGCCAGATACCATTGAGGCTTACCATCGTCAGCATGTGAACGCCGTTACTGCAGATAAGGTTGATGAGCGCATTAGAGCACCACGTGCTAACTGGCAACTGCTGGATGTTCGCAAACAGGAAGAGGTTGAAAACAACGAATTTGACCAGGCAAAGCATATCTACTTAGGCTATCTGCCGGAAATGTGCCACCAACTGGATAAATCCCGCCATTATACACTGGCCTGTGGCAGCGGTAAGCGCGCCACCGTAGCAGCCAGTTATCTGCTGGCACAGGGTTTTGAAAACGTGGATGTTTTTATTGGTTCAATGCAAGCCTGGCAGAGCTACCAACAAGGCGCCTAACAGATTTACATCTGCATCGCAGAGCGCATCCTCACGGCAAGGAAGCCGGATGTGTTAGCCTGAATGGTCAGGACAGCTTGTGTGTATAAGAAATATTAACGCTATGTACTACCCACCGTGTCAGATGTATTTAAGGCTAGTTGAACGTGTGTCAAACGGGTACTTTTCAGAAATCAGTGGAGTAGTTGTCATCAAGACAGGCAAGTTAACTGGTCTTTGGTACTGAAATCTGCAATAAGATATGTGAAAGCCCTCACCCCAACAATTTGCGTGTTTAAGTAATGGTAGGTTTTTGTGGTTCATGCACCAAAGTCGAAGTCACGTTGAATGGTATAGTCGCAGAATGCGTCAATGCTTGGTGGCGCACGAAGTGGCGGCGTACGGGGATTATTGCTCGCTTCCGGTAAATTGTGCTTGTCCAAATATGACAAGATTTTATTGATAATGATCGCGTCAGTTATGCAAGCAATGACCTTTACGTTAAATTTTTCGCAAACCTCGCATTGGGGAATGTCGATGTTGAATACGCGTTTCAGTCTTTGCGCCGGTGACCGGATTACCAAGACATATTGCGGGAATGATACGGCTTTTCTGAATCTTTCAGGTGTTCTGCTAAACGAGGACTATTCTTACTACGTTGTGAAGCAGTCACCTCGGCACGAACTATAGCATTGGGAGCAAATACCCCATAAAACCTCGTGAGGTTAAGTCGAGGTGGTGGTATCAAAGCAACGAGTTTGCCGAGAAAATCCCGTGGAGAGAATAACACGAGGGTCGTTCCGTCATTGTAAGGGGTCTTTAGTTTATACCTCACCTTACCTGAATCTGTAAGATTCAATCGTTGTTCACTTATGGCTGGTCTTGAGATGTATCTGCACAGGCGTTCCAATTTATCGGTTTGGTGACCGTCTGCGAATACGCCAGCATGTAAACTGAAACCGCCTATCTGGGCTAATTGTCCGTAGTGTTGTTTGTCTTTGGCGGGCAAGGTTTGTAAGGTAAATACTTTTTTGCCCATATCTGGCCCCAAGCAATACGATAACTAACCGAGGCCGCTTGCAAGGGCAATAAGCTATTTTCATCATCCATGGGAAAATCGAGAAAAGCATTGTCCATATCACGCTGAATGAGCCCGGCCTTCTCTAAATAGGCCGCAATGCGGTGGCTGATGTTGTCAACTATCTGTTCCATATCGCTATGGCTCGGCGCTTTGACGAGCTTGAATTTGGTTTGCCCTCGCTCTTCTGTAATAACGCCCTCGAGGAAGAGCATATGGAAGTGTATATTCAAGTTTAGCGCACTTCCAAAACGCTGAATGTACGTTACTGCACCCGTCTTGTCTTGCTTTTTCAAGTAACCTGTTCGATGGATGATGTCAGTTGAAATCGTGCGATGGATGATTTGCATGACTTTGCTGAGCTCTTTGGGATATCTGGCAAGTAGCAGCCTCAATGGGATAGGTAGACTCAACACCCACTGACGTATGGGATAGCCGTTAAGAACGTCGTCAACCAGTAACTTCGCACTCTCTGCCATCCGTCTTGCCCCGCAAATAGGGCAGAAGCCCCTACGTTTGCAACTGAACGCGACCAGCTTCTCATGTTTGCAGTCGTCACACACGACTCTGAGAAATCCATGCTCAAACCGACCACACTTTAGAAATTCTGCAAACTCTTTATCTACATGAAGTGGTAATGTCTTTCCTTGATGGGAAAGGTACTCCAGAAAATCTGGATAATATTGCTCAACCAATTGGTATAGCAATGTTTGCTCTGGCCGATGTCGTTTATAGGTATGCATGTTAATGGCTAACAATGGCGTCCTTGCCAGGGATTGGTAGCCCAGATTGCAGATAGTTTTGTTGTTAGTCTACTGGTCTTTGAGATGGAAAGTTCATTGCTCCAAGGTCCGCTTTACTAAGCCGTCGCCCACCTGAAGAAATCAATGTTATGCAGGAAATAAACAGTAGCTCCTTCACTCCCCTTCACTATTAACAATAAATACTTTACGCAGTTTTTATGATACTTAATCAATTGCAAGGTCGACTTTAACATGCCTTTTTAGAAAACAAGGTTAGCCTTTAAAGTTCTCAACGGTTTCAATCAATTTATCTATATTTTCAATTAGCACTTCGCGCTGCTTGCGGCTAAGGGTGGAAAACACTTCTGATATTAATGTAGCGGTCACCGTCATATTGTGCGCACTGCTTTGTTTGTATATGTCACTCTTATAGCTGTCGGGGTTTTGCATAAGTTCGATTAAGTCTGTTTCAAAATTGTTGTTGAAACTTCGAGTAACAAATAACTTTCTTGCCGCGTTTTGGATGTCTCTGCGATATTTAAGCCACTCTTCCCCCGTAGGGATAAACTGCGTAGCATAAGTACTTACAATTTGTTTTTGTTCATGACTAAGTTTGCCAATGCGTTCACTCATCGCTTCTTCAATACGCTCGATACGGTCCTCTAAGCGCGCTTCTTCTGTTTTTACAAGCGCCTCTTTACGCTCTTCTTCTTCCTCTTTGTTATCTTTTTCTAACGCGGCAAAAAGCGAAACAACTTGCTCGTCATCTAAGGTCTTAGCGAGAATTGCCAGTTCCGGGCTTATTTCATCACGAACCCGTTCCCAGTGTGACCTCGCTTTAACTAAGTGGTTGTACACTGTGTTAGAGTCTAACGTGCCTTCATTTATTTCGGCTTTAATTTCACTTAGGTGTGCTTTATACCGCCTAAGCTCTGTTGTTTTATGCCAACGCAACCAGTTCTGAAGGTGGTCATCAAACTTTTCTTCTTGTCCCTCTTTAAGTTCGATGTAGTCGTCTAAATACCAATACACCCACCAATCAAGGTTGTTGTAGGCCAGTTTTGAACTACAGGCAGAGAGAAAGACAACGAATACCAGTATAAACAACGTGCGCATAATCAATCCTTTTTTGTTGTTTACGTTACTTGCAGTCAAACCGCTTACTGCAAGTAAAAAAATAGAGAAATAAAATGGAACACCGTTGTAAAACTTTTTTAATCATTTGGGTGTTCAATGCTTCATTACAAACGTCCACTTTACGTAGCGTACACTTTACTTTACCTTAACCGTATTGCCTGTAAAAAGAAGGACTTTAATGTGTCAAAACGTGTCGCAATTTTAACATCTGGTGGCGACGCACCAGGTATGAATGCATGTATTCGGGCCGCTATCATTGCCTGTCAAAAAGCCGGTTATACACTGTTGGGCTATAAGCACGGGTACAATGGGCTACTGCAGCAAGAATATATTTCATTGTCCTTAGACTCTACGCATAACCTTATTCAGCAAGGCGGTACAATTTTACATAGCGCAAGGTGCAAAGAGTTTATGCACGAAGAGGGGCTGTTTAAAGCGGCTCATAATTTAAAGAAAGCGCACATAGATTCATTAATTGTTATCGGCGGTGACGGCTCGTTTAAAGGGGCTGCTAAATTAAGCGAGCATTGGGATGGGCAAATTATAGGTATCCCTGGCACTATCGATAACGACATTGCGGGAACAGACGCAACTATCGGTTATTTCACGGCTATTGATACCGCCATGAGCTCTATCGATAAAGTACGCGATACTGCCGACGCTTTTGAACGTATCTTTTTAGTAGAGGTAATGGGGCGCAATGCTGGCTTCTTAGCCCTTAATGCAGCCCTCTCCTCTGCTGCAGACTATGTTATTGTTCCAGAATTTTTCTCTTCAGCTGAATCTGAAATAGAAAAACTCGTGTCGCAAATCAACGCTCAGCGAACGCTGAAAGGCCCTGTTAGTTTTATCGTTGTGGTTGCAGAGAACGTATGGCCCAACGGACTAGCGGGCTTAACTGATGCCCTTCAACAACGAAATCTACAAGATGTAAGGCCGGTTACTTTAGGTCACGTTCAGCGCGGTGGTTCCCCGGTAGCGCAAGACCGACTTTTAGCGACTACGCTGGGAGAAGCGGCCATTCGATTGGTGGGAAAAGACATAAGTAATGTTATGGTTGGTGAGGTTAATCAGCGTCCAGTAACCGTGCCATTGTCTGAAACGTGGAAAAATACTAAACCGCTTAACGAGGCCCGTGTCGGCGCCATGCGAACGCTTATGAACGAGCGTTATAACCAAGCAGATAACTAGCGTGCATTAAAAAGCCCTGTGGCGAGTTGCGGTTTAAGCAAACGACTCAGGGCTTTTCGTTTTTGTAACGCCCGTTACATTTTCATTGCCGCTTTTACTTTGTCGCGGTGACTGCGGCTTACTTTAAGTTCAGTATCGTTTTGCAGTATCAAGTGATACTCGCCGCTTATGTGGCTAACTAGCTTTTTGACAAAGCGGATATTAGCAATAGCCGAACGGTGAACACGCACGAAGAACTGCGGGTTTAGTTCTTGCTCTAATTCTTTCATTGTCTTACGCATAATATGCATACCATCTAGGGCATGTACACACATATAATCGCCCGCGGCGTCTATCCATTGAATATCCTGAACATTAACACGGGTCACTTCCGAGCCATCTTTAATGGCCAGTACATCTGGGTATGGATTAGTTTCCACTGGTTCACCGTTAGCAAGCTTGCGCAAGATTTCTTCGCAGTCGTCACCAGTTAATTCAGCAACTAGGCTAACAAGCTTTTGCGATTGCTCATCTTGATGTTGAGTAGAGAAGTATTCTCTAACCTTGTTAAGCGCCGCGCCAAGACGTTCGTCGTCTGCCGGCTTTAGTAGATAGTCTAAAGCATGAACATCGAATGCCTTAATCGCATAGCTATCGTACGCAGTTACAAATACTATCATTGGGATGGGTTGCTTTAGTTCACGCAGTTTGTGAATTACCTGAAACCCGTTTAAGCCCGGCATTTGGATATCTAGAAACACTAAATCGGGGCGATGCTGAGAGATACTACTCACCGCTTCAAGGCCATTTTGACACTCGGCAAGAACCTGTACATCATCATGACGTTCTAACCTGGCACGAAGCCCTTTGCGTGCTAAAGGTTCGTCGTCCACTACAATGGTTTTAATCACTTGCTTTGTCATGTTATACGTCCTTAACTTCGTAAGGAATACGAATTCTCACTCGTACACCTGACGGCTGATTGTGTTCTATAGAAAATGCAAAATTACGATGGTAGAGCGACTGCAGGCGCTCTTTAATATTAGCTAACCCTACACCGTTTTCCCGGCTGAGCGTACCGTCTTTGATATCAGCGCCTGGGCCGTTGTCGGCAACATCCATTAATAAATCATTGCCAAATGTACGAGCAGTAATTGAAATGCGGCCACCGTTTTCCATTTTTGATATGGCGTGTTTTATCGAGTTTTCAATAATGGGCTGCAATATCATGCTAGGTACAAGGGCACTTTCACACTGCTCATCAATGTCCCACAACACCTCTAGGCGGTCATCAAATCTTACTTTTTCTATCTCTAGATAAAGGCGAAGCGCTTTAATTTCCTGCCCTAGCGGCACGCGCTTTATGGGGTCATTGTCTAAGGAATAGCGCAGAAAGTCACTTAGCCTAGACACCATGGCTTCAGCTGTATCGTTTTCCTTAAGCAAAACCAACGTTGAAATTGCATTAAGGGTATTAAACAGAAAATGTGGGTTGAGCTGATAACGCAGCATCTTTATATGTGCCTGATGAGCCATGGTGCTGGCTTTTAGCGCATTCTGTTTTTCTTTTTGCAACATCTGGAAATTTTTAATGCCAAAGTATACGCCGCTCCAGCAACCTACCATGATGAGTGAGTTAATGGTGTTGGTAAAGTACATGTACCATTCATCTGGGCGGTAGCCGTGCTTGTAGATTTCCCAGTAGTTAATGTTTTTCACCACGGCCCAAAGCAGAGCTATCAAGTAGCATGACACAATCACAATAATGATCATGTTGAGCGGAGATTGTTTTCTTGCCCACCGGTAGATGTAGCGAAGAGGAATGGTTAATAACCACCCTGCATAGGCATTGAGCATGATGATAAAAACCCAAATTGGGCGCACATCATGTAGGAAAGAACCAATGTAATAAATTATCGCGAACCCTGCCCAGCCGGCGCTGTGGAGCGTCCAAAATAAACGTTCATTACTTTCTATTACACGCTGAAAGCGACTCACAATATTACCAATTTAAAAACTTATACAACGATTATACGCAAGCCTTGTTGCGACCCAAGCGGCTTGGTCGTGCCCCTTATGCTTCTGGTCGCAGGACAACATATTGAAAACAGCGTTGTTTTAACAGTGCGTTAATTTGTTACACGCATCTAGTAACTTATGTTCATACGTTTTAGCCAGTGAACCCACCACCACGCCGGACCAACAAGCAGAAAACGTAAATCTTCAAAAAACGAAGGTTTCTTTCCTTCTATGTGATGCCCAATAAACTGGAGTACCCACATGACGACAAAAAGCACAAGCGAAAACAGCCACACAGAAACATTGAAGTGAACTAGGGCATTAACCGCCCCAAAACATAAAATTGTGAGTAACGTCATTGCGGCCCCAATAGGGCCAGATAACATAAAATAGTAATACAACACAGGAACAGCAATAATATGCGCCCACGTGATGTCAAACTGCGCAATAAATTGGGGTACTGGCAAACTCCACAGTAACGCCAGTGAAACAAAATAGATACTTGGTACCGCTATCGCATGAATGATGACATTTGTTCTATTTTGATGACTTTCGCCGTATTGCATTAAGAGTCGTTCAATGCTTCTCATATTATTCCCCTTAGCTCGTTATTTTGATTATTATCTAAAGAGCACCCGGCACGCCTTAAAAACAGTTTATTGTTACGTTAATAGCGTGTGTCGGGACAGCAGCGTTTTTATCAATTTTTCATCGCAGGTAAAGGCAAGACCATAGTAGACCACGTCACTTTCTAACCTGTGATTTTTTACCTTTGCGGTAAGCGCAACTTCTTTACCGTCTATTGAATAGTTTAGCTTAACATCTGCTTCATCGAGCATAACGGGCCAGTTAGGTTTAACCTGTAGTGCGACCTTGCAGCCTTTTTCACTCAAATCAATAATGATACCGGTGACCGTTTCATCATCGGGGTAAACCTCGGCATCAAGAGAAACTGAAACGCCAAGCTGCGCTCGCTTGACAGCGCGAAGCCCTATGCTTTCAATGCGTTTAGGAAAAGACGTTATAAGCAACCCGGAGGGCTTTGAGAGCAGCTTGAGTACTTTTACTTTAAATGCAATAACCTGACCCGTATCACCTTCAAGTACAGAACGTACGACAATATCGTTACCTACGGTCAGCGCATCGCGCACGGTGATCCACTTCGCGGTCGTGGGAATATGGAACAGCATGCATTCATCAATTAGCATGCCTGTGTAATCAGTTTTTACACGCTTGGGCGCTGCAGGCATAGCAATTTGTAAATCTACCGTATCGCCGGGTACCAGAGTACGAAGCGACGCCAAGCCTTCTGCACTGAGTAAATTACTTTGTATTTTTTCAGCCATTTGTATTTGTTATTGCTGGAAATATTGTTGATTGCCTCAATGTACGCATCAATTTAACTTTGATCAACTTTATGCTTCTAACGTGGTAGCGTTTTTCTTACTAATTACGCTATGTAGCCTTACCTACTATTGGGCTTACGCCTATAGGTTGTTATAGTTAACCGATATCATTGTTTATATTAACGGATGTTTATGCCCTCTTCTGTTCTTCATTACGCGTTAACCATTTCTGATTGGCGTTCTCACCAGTTCACTGTTGCCTTGTCAGTGCCAAAACACGAGCAAACTGACCTTGAGCTTTCACTACCTAGCTGGATCCCGGGTAGTTATATGGTGCGAGATTTTGCTAAAAGCATCATCACCCTAAGCGCGGTTGACAACAGTAATGCCAAAAACGCTTTTCCAGTTACTAAATTAGATAAACAAACGTGGCGTGTTAAAACGAACGGTAGTGCCTGTACCATTCGTTATACCGTGTATGCCAACGACCTCTCTATTCGCTCGGCGTTTATGAACCATGAATACGCTTTTATTAACGGCACAAGTGCGTTTTTACGCGTAGCTGGTTTTGAGCAATCGCGCTGTGAGCTTGATATTCAGTTAGATGAAAACGACGAAACTACGGCTAAATGGCAAGCCTATACATCGATGCCTGCTCACGGCAATAGCACAAGCGTATCAAAATGGTATTTTGCTGAAGACAACTACGATGCATTTATCGACCACCCTATCTATGTGGGAATTGCCGACACCCATAGCTTTGATGTTGATGGCGTGACGTTTACCTTGCTGTTTTCGGGTAATAACAATATCGATTATCAGCGTATAGCAAACGACTTAACACCTATCTGCAAGCACCACCTTGACTTATTTGGAGCGCCGCACCCCATCGACAAGTATCTCTTTATGACATTGCTTGCCGACAACGGTTTTGGAGGGTTAGAGCATAAATATTCTACAGCGTTGCTCTACCCGCGTTTTGATCTGCCGCAAGTGGGCGATAATGAGAACAAAACCGATGGCTATATTACATTTTTAAGTTTATGTAGCCACGAATTCTTCCACACCTGGCATGTAAAACGAATTAAACCGAGGGTTATGGTCAATCCCGATTTATCTCAGGAAACTTATACTAACCAACTTTGGATATACGAAGGTTTTACGAGCTTCTATGACGATGTCACTCTTGCCAGAGCCGGGGTTATCGAGCCGCAAAAGTACCTTGATATTGTTGCACAGAACGTCAGCCGGCTAATCCAAAACACCGGGCGATTAAAGCAAAGTGCCGCTGAAAGTAGCTTCGATGCATGGACTAAGTTTTACAAGCAAGACGCTAGTGCTACTAATAATATTGTTAGCTATTATACCAAGGGCGGCGTAATCGCCCTCGGCCTGGACCTTTTACTTCGCAAAGCGTCAAATAATTCAGTAAACCTCGATGCGCTAATGAGGCTACTTTGGGAACACTATGGTGTTGACGAAAAAGGTACGCCCGATGACGTCATTCAAAACCTGTGTAAAACCCACTTTGACATCGATGTGTCAGATTATCTAAACCGCGTGGTTTACGGTACAGAAGATGTTGACTTAGTTTCTTTAGTCAGTGAAATGGGCGTGCGCTTTAACACCCGTGCTCGTGTATCTGCTGAAGATAAAGGTGGTTTGACGCAGCTGCCAGCAATACGTAATCAACTTGGGGCGACATTGAAACCAGCAAGCCTAGGCTTAACGGTAGTACAGGTGTTTGAAGGGTTGGCCGCTATGCAAGCCGGCATTTTGTTAAACGACGTTATCATTGCCCTTGATGGGCACATTGTTAATGTGCAAAAGCTGCAGCGCCTGCTTGATACTGCGCAAAAATCAGCTGTAGACGTTACCCTTATTAGGGATGGCAAACTACTTACCCTGCCCCTTAACGTGGTTAAAGCACGCGCTGAAATGGCGTATTTTGATATCGAAGATGTGCAAACACTTAACCAGTGGCTAGGCCGATAAGCTATCATCTTGGCATAGTAAAAAAGGCTCCTTATGGAGCCTTTCTATTTACTTCGAATGTACGCTTTTAAGCGACAATATTATTGGGTTTCAGGGGAGCCAGAGATAATCGTTTGAGGATCAAGGCGCATTTTACCTAAGTTTATACGCCAATCTAAGTGCGGACCTGTAGAGCGTCCTGTTGTCCCGATAGTACCGATCAGCTCGCCTTGTTTAACCTTTTCACCCACGTCTACTGTTATTGTATCCATGTGCAGAAATGTAGAAAACACACGCATGCCATGATCAAGAATAAGCGTATTGCCTGAATAATAAAGGTCGTCTGCCATGGTCACAACACCGTCTACTGGTGCATACACAGGCGTTCCTGTTTCGTTCGCTATATCCAGCCCATAGTGTGGCCACTTAGGTACCCCGTTTAAAATGCGCTGGCTACCATAAACCCCTGAGATAACGCCTTTTGCCGGCCACTCAAACCGAGTAAAAAGCGCGTCGAGATCCGAATTAACGCTGCGCGCATTAGCCACGTTTATATTATCTTGTTTAATACGCGCCGTGACTTCAGCAGGCGGCGTTACCATTTTTTGCGCTAAACCGTC
This sequence comes from Alteromonas sp. G5_S2_22_S1, assembly GCF_054968525.1. Lineage (NCBI taxonomy): Bacteria > Pseudomonadati > Pseudomonadota > Gammaproteobacteria > Alteromonadales > Alteromonadaceae > Alteromonas > Alteromonas sp. G5_S2_22_S1. Next base: position 162,610 of record NZ_JBQKUJ010000005.1, read on the forward strand.
GATGCGTTGAATATTGTATTCGCGCTTTTCTAGTGTAATTTCTCGTTGCCACGTTTTCCCACCCCCATACTCAACGGTAAGGGTTTGTTGAAGCGGCGCCTCTCTTTCAAACCCAACGACAAATTTTCCATCTTTATTGGTAGGTACCGGCTTACCGTTTAGAAAAACTTTTGACTCAACCGGCGCCTGGCCGCGTAAAAGTGCCCCTTGGGTAAATTTACCGTTAAGAGAAACAGCAATATCATTCGAAGCTTTGTTACGTAAATCATTGGATGCTTCAGCTGTCGACGCCACAGATGGCGAAGGCAGTAAGCCCAAAGCTAACGTGCATGCCATGGCCGAGATAACTAAGCTTGCGGTTTTTTTTATCAATGCATTACCTGATTGGGAGAGTCTCATGGTCTATTCCTTAGCTTTAACTGCGTTCGAGCTTTGGCGGTTTAGCCTTTTACCGTGGCACCTTTACCTACGCCTTCATAGGCAATGACTTGGCAAATACCTTCTGGTGTGCGCTTCTTTTGCTCTTCAAGCAAGTATTGCGCTAAGCACTCTACCGTTGAGTCGGTGTCAATCACTTCGCAATCAGATTTAGGAATTAATAATTCAAAGTAACCTTGAGACGATTCATAGGCGAAACAATAGTAATCTTCTGCATTGTCTACCGTACCCTTTAACTTTCTATCGCTGTAGGCAATTTCGTCTTCTTGAGTTGCAATGTAAATATCTTCCCAGCGGTCTGCCCAATATTGCTGACTTTCCACACTAACTTTACCGTCAAGAATGATATCAATACGCGAACGATGACCGTGGGCAATACGCTGACAGTTGCCATCATGCTTTTTCAGGCCGTGAGTATAGTGATAAAACGGCGAGGTTATTACTTCTTCACGTAAATTAAGGGTAATGTTTTCGACGTTTTCAGGAAGATGTGTAGCAAGCACTTCTTTAAGGTAAACACCTACTGAATCCATGTTAATTTCATCAGAATAGACAAAAGCATAAGCTTCTGCCGGGCAGTGCAACATAATGCTGCGGCCATCTGTGCAGGTAAAGCGGGTTTCTACCTGTTCGGTTTCATCGTCGTGAAGTACCTCTGAGCCGCTGTACTCTGCAGGCACTAGCAATTTATGATCGACATATTCATCAATCAAACGCTTAAGGTTCTTCTTCACGTGACCAAAGTCCTGAACCATGCTCTCTTCGTTGAGCTCTCCGTCCAAAACTACATCGACAATCCAACTTTCTCCTACCATACCACGCTGTGGGCACAGGTAAGAAAAGTCCATCACTGTCAAATCATTTACAAATAATTGCATAACACCCTTGAGTCGAGTTTATTTACTATAAAGTGAGGCTGGCGTGTGTGCTTGATTAACACGCAAGCAACAGCTATGCCCCTAGTATACGTCTTTTATCTTGCCTTAGCAGCGACTAGTCCATTGAAGATTGTCGATTCAGCTGATCTTTCAAATTCGGTGGAATTCCACGGATAGTGAGTGTATCTGTCGCTGGGTCATAAAATACCCTATCGCCCATAAGTTTGCGCTCAAAGCTCACAGACACGCCGCCACCCTGACCAGTAAACTTCGCCAACTGTTTAAGCGCAGCAGGATCGGGCTGAATTTCTTTTTCTAATGGCACGTCCAAAGACTCTGTAAACGCCTTGAAGTTGCTGCTGGTCTCTTCATTTTGAGGTAGACGGTTGGCTAATTCATTAACAGACAAACTTTCGCCCGCATCAATCTTCTCTTTAAAGTAAGATTTTACCTCTTCACGATGTTGATGCTGCTCCTGTGGGTCTAACGACTCACTAGCAAGATACGCATCTACCGAAGAGATAAGTTGCTTATTTTGCTGTTTAACATCAACCAACTCTTCGCAACCAACAAACTGCATAAAGAAGTCTGATACCTTGCGCCCCATTCTTCCTTTAATAAAACTAACGTATCGCTGTTGCTCGGGTTGAATATCCCACTGAGTTAAATCAAAACGTACAGCAAGCTGCATTTTCGCTAAATCTAAATGCTCGCGAGCAGATAAATCTAATGAGTTCGTAACCTCTACATGAGAGCGAGTATTTAATAGCGCAATCATTAAATACTGGGTTGCTAGGTATTCGTACTGGCAAAAAATTAGAAAACCTGTCTCGACCGTGCCAGTTTCCGCTAATGTGCGAACCAAACGCTGAGTAGCAGACACCGAAAAAGCATGGAAAGCATCTTCTACGTTATCGCCTGCTTCTTTTTGAACTTCTAAATATTGCTTTAGACCTTCAGCAAACTCTGCCACATTCTCCGTGCTTTTTTCGGTGGTGGTTTCACCCTCTTCATTTTCTATTTTTGCTTCACGGGTTACTTCACTAACAAAATGCCCCACACCTTTGCCTGGTTTAGCATTAAAGCTGTGGTTAATTTGATGGGCAAGAAGCTCGATTTCCGGTGTCACTGCTAAGCAGTTATCGCGGGGAATCGCTTCAATTTTCTCTTCTTTGTTTACAATCAATCGATGTACAACAAAGTGGTGAATCAGTGCACTCATAGAGTATCGGGTGTCCTGTTGCTTAAAAAGTGTCAGAAATATCCAAAGAATTGCGGGATTTTAGAATGAATGATTGTACTCACTCAAACAACGATTATAATCATTTTACGTGTAAAACCATTCTTTTTATCAAAGAAATCATAAAAAAGAGGCGTAGCAATGCCCCAACAGAGCCGCTATAGCAACGACCAGTTCGAAACGCTAATGAATAACGTTATTCTAACGCTTGAAGAAGGCGGTGCAAACCGTGATCTTTCACTTATGGTGTTAGGAAACGTAATTACGCACATTTTAAACACTCAGGTAGCCCCTGAAGATCGCGAAGCCATGGCAACGCAGTTTGCCGATGTTCTTAAGAAAAGCGTAAAAAATAGCTAAGGGACTGCATGATACTTGCCGAATCACCTCGTCGCCAGCGTGTTACTAAACTGGTAAATTGGGGGCACTGGTTTGCCTTGGCGAATATTATTATCGCCATTGTTATTGCCTCAATTTTTGTTTTCTCTTCACCTATGCCAGGCACGGGTGTCGGCACCTTGTATCTACTAGCCAATTGGTTTGGTCATATTGGGTTTATGACCTTTTTTGGCTTCGTTATTTTTATTCTCCCCCTGTGCTATTTGGTCAATAACCCCAGGGTTATAAAAGGCAGCGCCTCGATTATTGCCGCTGTCGGTTTGGCGCTGCTGGCGTTCGATGCCCTTCTATTTAACCGCACAGGCTTTCACATTAGTTTTCACGCTGCAGACTTATTGAGAAGCGAAGCTCAGTCAAGTATGACCATTGAAAGCTGGCAACAGTGGGCGTTTTTATTCTTGCTGTTTATTGTGTGGTTAGGCTTTCAATTAGTGCTAGCCAATGCAATTTGGAAGCGAGTTGAGCGCTTCACTCGCTATAAGGTCGGCGTACCTGTTACTACTTTCTTCGTAAGCTGCTTTGTACTGAGCCACGCGATACACGTATGGGCAGACGCCAAGCTCTATCAGCCTATAATCAAACAAGACAATATGTTTCCGCTTTCATATCCTGCTACGGCTAAGACGACTATGTCTCGTTACGGGCTTCTTGACCTCGCAGCCTATGAGGAGCGAAAACAGCTGCAGTTTAGCCCAGACATTCACAACATTACGTATCCAGCACAACCGGTTTACTGCTCAGTGGAAACAAACAAGAACCTAACCGTAGTGGTTCAAATAGACAACGAGCAGTCGGTAGATTTACTTAGCGTGGGCGCTAAAAGCTTAAATAAAGTGAGTAATTATTATTCTACTGCTAGCAGCATTGAAGGCTTAATAACGTCAACACTGTTTGGCGTACCGGAAATCTATCAAGACGCGTTATCGAAAAAGCGCCCTGTTCTTCTTGCGCTTCCGTTAGGTTCGGGTATGCCTGTGTCTATTCATAGCGATGAAACACTGCCACTGCCGCAGCTGTCTGGGTACTTACAACCCATTACGAATAATCACGACGGCCTACATATTGCGTTTATGAAAAGCAATGATATTGCACGTTATGTAGATAATACGCTTAAACGCAATCACGACGTAATCGTAGCCACAGGTTTTGGAAGTGAGGAAGGTAAAGGCGCGTTGTACAGTACGCTCAATCTGAAGGCCAATTTAGCCAGCACTGAAGACTTAGCGCCGACCATTTTAAATGCGCTTGGCTGTAATGCACCAGCAACCTTTTATTCTACCGGTCAAAGCCTATTAGCCCCTTCTAGAGCGTGGCTAGTAAGCACATCAGGCGAACGTATTGTCGTATTCCACGATAATAAACGTACTGATGTGTTAAGTAACGGCAGCTATGAGATAAGCGATATGGAAACAGGAAAACGCAGTAAAGACGCGCTAAACGTTGATTTATTAAGCCAAGCGATTAAGCATCTTTCGCGGTTTTCAACACAAAATTAACATTCAAAAAAGGCTGCAGCAACATAAGTTCCTGCAGCCTTTTCATATCAAGTATTTGTAAAAACTCTTTAATTTCAAATGCCCCAGATGTTACGCGTAACCAGATTAAACGGGGAATTATGGTGGCGTAATTTTTGAAAATGAAGTAACGATGTTAACTTTGTGACCTTCGCTAAGCCCTTCAGCCTGCTCAGGTGTGACGATCTCTTTTGACAAGAATATACTTTGTTTAAGGCCCGCTGCATCAGCGGCTTGTATGTCACGCCAGCTGTCCCCAATAAGTATGCTGTTACAAAGGTCTATATTTAAATCTTTAGCAGCTTTTAATAGCATTCCTGGCGCTGGCTTTCTGCATTCGCAGGAAATAGCATAGCGAGATATCGAGCCCTGTTTATGATGAGGGCAGAAATACACAGGTATGTTATTTATATTGTGTGCAGTAAAGTCTTTTTGAACTCTTTCCATGAGCGATTGAAACTCAGTTTCAGTATAAAACCCTCGGGCAATACCGCTTTGGTTCGTTACAATAACAGGCTGATAGCCTTTTAACTGAAACTGCTTGATGACATCGAATATGCCGTTTATATATTCAAAGTCCGCATACGTTCCTACGTAGCCATGGTCAACGTTTATTACGCCGTCACGGTCTAAAAACAATGCTTTTGTCGCTGGGGCAGATTTAACTATATTTGTCATCACGCTTCTACATCACTGTGCTTTTTCCAAAGCTGGATGTGAAAATCGGCGGTAACGCTTTTTAGGGCTTCGACAATTTCATCAATTTTACCTTTGGGTAATTTCCAATAGAAAGGCGTCATTTTAATCAACGCAAGGGCATGTTCGCGGCTTTCAAACGCAATAGGAAATGAAAAAGTTTCGTTTTTTATACGAGAAAACCCTTCCTTTACACTATCGTTCAGCTCATGCGGTCTTGGATTAGCGTAAACCTGTTGCTTAAGCTCGAATAGATGCTTTTGTGCTGGGTCAACGGTGATCAAAAGGCCGTTATCTTTAAGTACCCTAAAGTATTCTTTGTCGCTTCCCGGCGCGAAGACCTGCAGCATCACGTCCTGACTACCTGTTTCAAGGGGAAGTTCAAAGCTACTTGCCACCACAAATTGTGCCTGTTTGAACGCTTTGGCCGCTAGTTCAACCGCAACTTTGGCGATATCACTTCCTGCACCTTGCACATTAAAACCGCGTACCGATAGCCCTTGAGTTATCGCATCGAGGTAACTCCCCTCACCGCAACCTGCGTCAAAGATATTGATACAACCGTGCTTTCCTTGATCATTAACAGTAGCTTGCCCCGCGTATAGATCTTTTAGAGAACGTTGTAACAGCGACACCATTTTCTCTTTTAACGGACCATACGCATTTAGCTGATGGAATTCCCGTCTCGCTTTAACCATCTCCTTATCGTCACCAGGCGCTTTCGACTTTTTGAACTGAACAGGGAGCAAATTTACATACCCAGACTTCGCTTTGTCGAAGCTGTGGCTATTTTGACAACGAATTGGAGAGGCTATTAATGATATCGGTGCTTTACAAAGTGGGCAGTGCCACATGACGGGTACTTATGTGTTTGAATTTGCCGTAAAGGATACCAAAACCGATAGCTTTACGGCAATAAGCGGTGCGACTGGCGCCATACTTTTCTAATGCATAGTCATAGAAATATGACGCTACACGGTTGTAGCGGCTTTATGTATGCACAAATTTGCCCGAACTGGTTGCCGCTCGCGTTTAGTAAGCTTTGTACTACAAAGCAGCCAACGGGTGTGCTTCTTTAGACCAAGGAGACGTGAAGAAATGCGCTATCTCGGCTTCAGGTACGTCTTCAACCTTTTTAAATTTCCATTGGGGCGTCATATCTTTGTCAATTAACAGCGCCCTTACCCCTTCTTGGAACTCACCACTTTCGCCGCATCGACAGGACATATCAGCCTCCATTCTAAAGCAGTCTGCTAACGACATAGTAGCGCCCTTTTTGCATTGTTCGAATACCAAGTGCATCGTTATAGGCGAGCCCTTTGCCAAGGTACTTTGCGCTCTAGATAGCCATTTGTCGCCCTGCATATCAGCGGTCAATATGGCATTTACAACCTCACTTACATTGTTGGCACTACACAAGTCATTGATAAGGGGCATGTTGGGCCCTATGTTGCTCTGCACTTCCGTTTCAGGCTTTTGTAGGCGGCTTAACACCGTATTTACTGCTTCTGCAAGGGTTGAGCTGCTTGTTTCATTCCACGCGTAGTCTACAAGGCCCTGCAGCAAATTTTCTTTTTCAGCACTACTAACCATTACATCAGCGAGCCCAACGTACATAGCATCTGCTGCATTCATTTGACCGCCGGTTAAACCTAAGAATAACCCCGATTTACCGGGTAAGCGGGGAAGAAAGTAACTACCACCCACATCAGGATACAAACCGATAGAAATCTCAGGCATCGCCAAACGAGAAGTTTCTGTCACAACGCGATGGCTGGCGCCACAAAGTAACCCCATACCGCCCCCCATAACAATGCCGCTGCCCCAAACAATAATAGGCTTGTTGTAGTTATGAATGGTGTAATCAAGGGTGTATTCGGTTTCAAAGAAGGTTTCGAGGAATGCGGGAATCTCTCCATGGGCTTCAACCATCGAATTATACATAGAGACGATATCTCCACCTGCACAAAACGCCTTCTCACCTGCAGCGTCTATGACAACAGCGACAATGTCGCTGCGCGCTTGCCATTGCCGAAGTGCGTCCAGCATTATACCTGCCATTTCCAAATCTAACGCATTCAGTGCTTTGGGTTTATTAAGCGTTAACCGGCCTATTTTGTAGTCTTTACTTGCTGTAGTAATTTCATCAACCACTACAACTGAATCGGCATTAATCATCGTTATTTCTCGCCTCCTTCTTCGTGTTTACAACCATAAACACGTTCCATTAAAACCACGTCTAACATAGCTACTAAAAGCGCACTACAATACGCTGCGTTCATCCGCCAACAAACGTCTTCCAATAATAACGCGCATAATCTCATTTGTACCTTCAAGGATCTGATGCACTCTAACATCTCTAAAGTGTCGTTCTAGAGGGTACTCTTTTATATAGCCATAACCGCCGTGTAATTGAAGCGCGTCGTTACACACGTTAAAGCCTACGTCGGTGGCAAAGCGTTTAGCCATAGCGCAGTAGGTAGTTTTATCTGCATCATTATTATCTAATTTACAAGCCGCCATACGCACCATTTGTCTCGCCGCAACTAACTCCGTTGCCATATCTGCAAGTTTAAATTGTAACGCTTGAAACCCGGCAATTGGTTTACCAAACTGTTCTCGCTCATTCATGTAGTCGCGCGCTACATTCAGCGCTTGCTGCGCAGTCCCAACTGAACACGTGGCAATATTAATACGGCCGCCATCTAAGCCTTGCATGGCCATTTTGAAGCCTTGCCCTTCCTCACCTAATAACCAACTTTCATCTAACTTTACATTATCAAAGGTGATCATGCGGGTCGGCTGGGCATTCCAGCCCATTTTTTCTTCTGCTTTTCCATATTCGATACCGTCTGTATTCGCAGGAACGGCAAATGCAGATACTCCTTTAGGGCCGTCTTCACCTGTTCTGGCCATAACCACTAAAATATCTGTACTGCCTGCGCCAGAAATAAATACTTTTGCCCCATTTAGTACGTAGCCACCGTTTTCTTTAGTAGCTTTAGTTTTAAGTGAAGCCGCATCTGAACCTGCGCCTGGCTCGGTAAGGCAGTAAGACGCTAGTTTATTGCCTGTTACCAACTGCTCGCACCATGCATCTTTAACGTCGTCGCTACCCCACGTCGCAATCATCCATGTTGCCATATTGTGTATGGTTAACATTGCTGTCGTGGTGGTGCACCCCATAGAAAGCTGCTCAAAGATAATAGACGAGTCGAGCCTCGATAGACCAAGGCCTCCGGCACTTTCTGGTGCATACAATCCACAAAAACCCAATTCACCTGCTTTTTTAATAGCATCAACGGGAAAGTGGTGCTCTCTGTCCCACATCGCGGCGTTTGGCGCAAGCTCTTGTTGAGCAAATTGGCGGGCGGTTTCTTCAAAGGCTAACTGATCATCGGTTAAATCAAAGTTCATTTTTCTTACCTTTAATATATTGGACTTTTCGGTAACCATACCCAATACCTACCCCTTACGTAAACGTAAAGGTAAACATTTGTTTAAATATTATAATCTATAACGTAAATATTTTGTGACGAGATGAGTCAGGTAGGGAATTGTGCGCACGATTGGGGGGGAATCTTAGCCTTTTTAATAATGCACTTTTATTCTGCTGCTGATAATCTAGTTACTTTACAATAACCCGTCAGGTTACCGTGGAATTTAGAATAGCCATTGTAGAGGACAATGCGACCGCTCGAACTGCGCTTCGAGGGCATTTAATGTCTATCGCAAATTTATCAGTGAGCAGTTTTGCATCAGGCGTAGAGCTAAAAGCCGCCCTCAAGAAACAAAACTTCGAATTACTGCTAATGGACTATCATTTAGGCGAAGGAAAATCGGGCGTTGAATGGGTTCAAATTTTACGGGAATCGGGTTTTATTAGACCCAGTACCGGCATTATTTTTCTTACCTCTGACCGCTCTCCCCAGACCATTGGTCGGGTCATGGATTTACAACCAGACGTATTACTAATAAAGCCATACACCATTGCGTCGTTAACACGCCAAGTCAATCATTACCTCTCATATCGCGACTTTGTAAAAAACGTACTGCATGCATTAGACAACAAACAAGTAGAACGCGCAGTCAGTATTGTTCGCGCCAAAATTAAAGATGGCATACCGCCGCGTTTAGTTGGTGATATAAGAAAGCTTTACGCCCGACTTCTTTTTAAAAGCGGAGAAATCCGCCGTGCGCTTAGTATTTACGATGATGTATTGACCCGTTCAGACAAAGTTTTATGGGCCCAATGGGGTAAAGTCAAATGTCAGTATGCGTCTGGACAGTGGCCCGAATGCAAAGATCATTTAGGCGATATGGTTAACTCAAGCCTTGCTCGAGATAAAGCATTCGAATGGTTGGCGTCCATTTCATTTGAGCAAAACGCTTATGATCAAGTTGAAAAGTATTTAGATGAAATCAACTTTAGCGAGTTAAGTTTACCCGCAGCAAAGATGAAAACAATAGCATTTCAAAAGCAGGACAAGGTTGTTGAAGCCATAGATCTGCTACAAAGGAAACGCGCTATGCACCGCAGTGCAAAAGACAGGTTTAATGACTTTACCTTTGAACTTGCGGAATTCTATCTTTTCCTTGCAGAAGAATCGCCTGAAACAAATCGTTCAGAAAGTTTATCTCAAGCGCGAAAATTGGTGGGTATTGCAGGAAGAAGCCAAGGAGACCCGCAAGCCTTGCAAAAACGCGATTACCTTTTAGCGTTTTCCGCCGTCCTTGACGGCGATGTAGAAAAAGCCACACACCTGCTTGAAGGTGACTATGTCGATAATTATTTGCGTACTGAACCGTCTGTTTTGGTTATTGCTGCTAAAGTGCATCACGGCTTGGGTGATGAACGTAAGGCGGGTGAACTGTTATTAATGGCAAAGCAAAAGAATGCTGAGCTACAAGCAGTATCAGAACAAGTGATGAACGATGAGCTCATCTTTTCCGGCGGGGAAAGCTTAGGTCTTAATCACCAGCAAGCGGTTTCGATTAATGAAACCGGTACACAGCTTTTTATTGAAGGGCTATTTAGTAAAGCCATGAAACACTTTTATGACGCCTTTCAACTTTCGCCGCAAACTGCCGCTTTTGGCCTGAATTTACTTCAATGTATGATTGAGGCTGATATTGGCGTATACCGAAAGTATAGGCTCAAGCAGCTTATTGAAAAGGTAACGGCATTGACGCTAAACGAGACAAACAAGGCCCGTTTAGAGCAGCTTGTTTTACTTGCGCAAGAACACGCACTTTAGCTATTGGTTATAAGGGTTTAAGCCATCATTACAAAAAAGGGGCACCTGAAATATATCTTTAGCGCTGCCCCTTTACAATGACGTAGTCTTTTAAATTATTTCAGCCGTGTAAGTAAGCTCGACGTGTCCCAACGGCCTCCACCCAGCTTTTGTACATCTGCGTAGTACTGATCAACCAAGGCGGTTAGCGCTAGCGTAGAACCGTTTTTTCGCGCTTCATCTAGCGCAATACTCAAATCTTTACGCATCCAATCTACTGCAAAGCCGAAATCAAAGCTGTTGCTTAACATGGTGCTAGCTCTATTTTCCATTTGCCATGATTGGGCTGCACCTTTGCTTATTACATCAACGACGGCGTTACAATCCAGCCCCGCTTTTTGTCCAAAATGTAGGGCTTCGGCGAGGCCCTGTACAATGCCAGCTATACAAATCTGGTTCATCATTTTAGCAAGCTGACCACTCCCACTTTTGCCGAGTAGCTGACTGTGTCGAGCATAGTGAGCCATGACAGGCTCGACCTTGTTATATTTATCTTCATCGCCCCCTACCATTATCGTTAGCTGGCCGTTTTCAGCCCCCGCTTGACCTCCTGACACAGGCGCATCAAGAAACCCTACGCTCTTTTCCTTACACGCAGCGTACAGTTCTCTCGCTATATCGGCAGATGCCGTAGTGTGGTCAACAAGTATACTACCCGGTTTCATTACTTGTAATGCTTGCGTGGCCACTTCTCTTACATCGTTATCATTGCCAACGCACATAAATACGATATCGGCTGCTTCGCATGCATGGGCTACCGTTTCACTTACGGCAACATTTGCCCCACCCTTTTGATATTGGGTTGCCCAGGCTAAGGCTTTTTGTACGGTACGGTTATAAACATTAACCGAATAGCCTGCATTGCTTAAATGCCCTGCCATTGGAAAGCCCATAACCCCTAAACCCAGAAAACTCACTTTCAAATTACTCATACAAAATATACTCTAGATAGAATCAACGATGTTTGGTTTACCTAAGAGTAACAGACTTAACAACAACAAAAATATAGGAAAATGACTTTGGAACTCTATCAGCATTCCCTCACGCTAAATACCGGCGAGCAAACCACCTTGGAACAATACAAAGGGAAGGTGTTGCTTATAGTGAATACTGCCAGCAAGTGCGGTTTTACGCCGCAATATGAGGGGCTTGAAGCGCTCTATAAAAAGTATCATGACAAAGGCTTTGAAATATTAGGTTTTCCTTGCGACCAATTCGGACACCAAGAGCCGGGAAGTGATGAAGACATTGCACAATTCTGCACGCTTAATTTTGGTGTGTCTTTTCCACTGTTTAAAAAAACTAACGTTAACGGCCCAGACGCCAACCCGTTGTTTGAGGCATTAAAAAACGAAGCACCCGGCCTGTTAGGGTCTAAGCGAATAAAATGGAACTTCACTAAGTTTCTTATAAACGCAGAAGGTAAAGTATTAAAACGTTACGCACCGACCATAAAGCCCTCTTCCATCGATAGCGATATCGCAGAACTATTAGAAAGGAATAGCGAATGATCTAGCTTCACTGTATGTTTTAAATTGCGTTTATCGAATACTACGAGGGAGCGTTATGAGCCAGAGCAAAATTGAAACTGACAGTGAAAGTAGCAGAAAAGTTGTGTTTTTCAGCACCCGCCCGTATGAAAAACAGGTTTTCACTGCCTTACTTTGTGAACGTAATAAAACGCTGCAACCCCGTATAGAAGCCACTTTCTTTGAACACCCTTTAACCCCTTCAACGGCGGTAAGTTGTAAAGGTTTTTCTGACGTCGTGGTATTTGTTAATGATGACGTAAATGCAGAAACAATTGACGCACTTAAGCACGCCGACGTAGAGCATATTGCACTTCGCTGTGCAGGTTTTAATAACGTTGATGTTAATGCTGCTACCCGAGCAGGCATTTCAGTAAGCCGTGTACCTGCATATAGCCCTGAAACCGTTGCCGAGCATACCCTTGCCCTTATACTGACATTAAACCGTAAAACCCATAAAGCGTATAATCGCGTGAGAGAGGGTAATTTTAACCTTGCCGGGTTGATAGGGTTTACTTTACATAATAAAACGGTAGGTGTAATCGGCACCGGCAGAATTGGCAAGGCCGTAATACGGATATTGTTAGGCTTTGGCTGTCGCGTGCTTTGTTTTGACCCTATAGAAGACGTAAGCGTAAAGAAAATGGGAGCGCATTATGTCTCTCTTGACGAACTATTCGCAATGAGCGCGATAGTTACGCTTCATTGCCCACTTAATGAACATAGTCATCACATCATCAACGAAAGTAGCCTTGCCCAAATGCCTGACGGTGTCATGCTTATTAACACGTCCCGAGGGGGCTTAGTCGATAACGATGCGATAATAAAGGGCCTAAAATCAAGAAAAATTGGATATTTAGGGCTAGATGTATACGAACGTGAATCTGAACTCTTCTTTGTCGATCATTCCCAAGAAATCATTCAAGATGACGTATTTCAACGGTTAACCACTTTTCCTAATGTGTTGATAACAGGCCACCAGGGCTTCTTCACCGAAGAAGCCCTAGAAGAAATTGCCAATACAACCATCGACAACATACTAAGCGGTAGCAATAGACTTTAACCTTTTTCTAAAATAAGGTGGAAGTATTTACCTAACCACAGGTACGGCGGCATTTTGTTGTATTGCCGTTCAAGCGCTAATAATTCATCAAACTTACTATTTTGATGACTAATATCCCGCATATAGTCGTGAAAGCAGCGGATCCCCGCTTTGTCTAACACCTTAAACCCCAAAGATTCACAATAGTCTACAACTCGCATTGCACCAAGCGGTTGTTTTGGGTTTAGCCTCACCTGCTTTTTCGCTTTCATGCCCTTAGCAATGTAATCGAAATTACCGTAAATCGCATTTGCAAATAGGTTTGCGTCTTGATTAAAAAAACTCAGGCTAAGGCGTGCGCCACGTTTCATATTCTTATGAATAAAGTCGATAGCATCGAAGGGGGCATCTAACCACTCTAATACCGCATGGCAAACCACTAAATCATAGGCTGCTAAATCATCTATTTCCTGCAAGTACTGATGTCGAATTCGTATATTATCGCTGGCGTTGAGCAAAGGGGCGGCTTTCGATAGAACATCACTTGATGCATCGGTAAGGACAACGTCATGACCCATTGCAGCAATATGCGCAGTCATCACGCCCGTTCCTCCACCAATTTCAATGGCTTTTAACGGCCGGGCTAAATATGGCGCAAGTACATCACACAACAAAGTATGCCTAAGCCTGCCCTTCGTTGTACCATAAATGTTGTTTGCGAACTTTTCTGCGATGCCGTCAAATATATGGTCGTTCTTCATATTGTGCAATTACAGCTAAGCTGGGTTATCAATATCGATAAATTCAACCGTTACGTCGAAGTGTTCAGCAATATGCTCTCCAAGAGATTTAACACCGTATCGCTCGGTAGCGTGGTGGCCGGCTGCTAAAAAGGTTATTCCCATTTCTCGGGCTGTATGGACAGTTTGTTCCGATACTTCTCCGGTAATAAAAGCATCGACACCAAGTTCAACAGCTTGTTCAATAAAACCCTGACCACCGCCGGTACACCATGCCAGTGTTGTAATGGGTTTTGACGTTGGACCTTCTAATAGCACATCTCTTTTTAGTATTTGCTGAAGTGTAGATTGCAACGTCACACCGTCGGTTTCATCTTCTAACGTGCCCTGCATCACTACGCCAATCGGTTTAACATGGCTAACTGCATGAATATCTTGAATACCTAACAAAGACGCCAGCTGGCGATTATTGCCAAATTCAGGGTGAACATCCAAAGGAAGGTGGTAGGCATATAAGTTGATATCGTTAGCAAGTAAAGCGGACAATCGGCGTTTTTTCATACCCGTGATGGTCTGCGACTCACCTTTCCAAAAATAACCGTGGTGAACGATAATGGCATCTGCGTCAGCGTCTATCGCGGCGTCAACAAGCGCTTGAGATGCGGTAACACCAGTAACAATTTTTTTAATTTTACCTGTGCCCTCTACCTGTAAGCCATTTGGACAGTAGTCACTGATTTCATTCGCCCTTAGAACGCCATCGAGATAGTTTTTCAGCTCAAGGTTATTAATAGACACAGGTCCTCCGGTGGAAAGTTAGACAAATAGGTTAAAAAACGCTATAAAATGTAGCGAACGTTTATGAAATTACCTGCTATTTAACTGAAATAAGCGCGAGATACTGGTTGTCACATAGGCGCTGCATATGTGCACTGCGCCTTTAGGCTTTCCGCTGTAAACGTTGCCTTTACGTTTAACGCGTATCTGGTGTTCAGGTAAGTCATTATTCGTTCGTCATCTTAACAAAATAAAGAGCAAAAAAGCATGGCAAACTTAGACAAAGACACGGTAATCGCTGCATTTTCTGACGCTTATAAAAAAGCCCACGGCAAAGCACCTAACATAGAAGCTAAAAGTGGCTGGTACAGTGTTGATGGTGGTAAAAATGTACGTTTAGCACAGCTTCAGGAAATGGTAGATTCGATGTCGTCACAAACAACGACGAAGAAAGAAGCCAAAGCCTCGTCTACACCGAGTAAGAAAAAAGCATCTGGTCCAGCAAAGTCAGGTTTTTCTGTGAAAGATTTTTGGGCAGAAAAGCTTAATGCAGAAGTACCAGGAGCCACTTTACCCCGTTAAAAATATGTTTAACGGTGTATATTGGTTTTACACCTACAGGCAGATACAAACTGTAGGTGTAATCTTGGCTTTTTCGCAAAAAAAAACCGTTATATATCGATTACCTGCCGGCTAAGCCCTGTGCAACAAACGGAACAAGGTGGTTTATCACCTCTTCGATATTGACGTGCTTGTGAAAATCCGACTCGGCTATCTCTGTCAATGCCTGACTTGATGCCATTGAAAATACAAAGCTCCCCATTGCAAAATGAAGACGCCAGAATAACTCCTCTTCAGGCAAGTCTGGCAAACACTGCCTAATGGCATTCACAAGTGTTCTAATACAATCACCATAATCAGTCATTATAAACTTACGCAAATGGCCTTGGGTTTCGTTATACCCGCGGCCAAGAAGTTTTACAAAGGTGGCGGTGCCCTGAGGCGACAATTCGTTTAAGTCTAACATTGGGGGAATGAGTGAATACAGCAGCTGCTCTACCCCTTTTGCCCCCTTACTAGGCTGAATTTCAGCTAAGCACGACTGTACTTGCGGCATTAGATGGTCAAAGTAGCGCTTAAATACCGCCTGAATAAGGTTTTTCTTACTGCCAAAGTGATAGTTAACCGACGCTAAATTGACGCCGGCTCTTGCAGTAATATCTCGCATGGAGGTTTGTGTAAACCCGCTTTGAGAAAACAGAAACTCTGCCGCATCTACAATATCGCTTTTAGTATGCCGTGCCATATTCTTTTTATTATCTTTATGTAGGTTAATTAATTACGTTACGTCTGCACCCCAAAAGCCGTAAAAAAAACAGCATAGTGCGCCCTTAAAGCGCAGACGTACCGCTTGCGTTAAAACCAGTGACGCGCTTTGCTCATTGATTTCATAAATACCCTTTCAACAACGCTTGCTGCTGACATACCTAGCTTTTCAGCGACGTTCTTCTTCACTGAATATTTAACGCTAAATATTTCCCGTGCTGGATAATGAGAGAGAATATAATCATCTGATGTGGTTATCTCGTCGACCAAACCTAGCGTCTTAGCTTTGATACCAGGCCAGTACTCACCTGTAGCGACTTTGTCAATGTTCATATCAGGGCGTTGGCTTTGAACAAAGTCTTTAAAAAGAACATGAATTTCTTCAATTTCTTCTTTAAATTTGGCACGACCTTCGTCGTTATTTTCACCAAAGATCGTCAGCGTTCGTTTAAATTCACCGGCGGTGTGTTGCTCAAACTCAATGTCATTCTTCTTGAGCAATTTATTGAAGTTAGGAAGCTGCGCCAAAACGCCAATACTGCCAATATAAGCAAACTGAGAAGCAAGTAATTTATCAGCAACACACGCCATCATATAGCCGCCACTCGCCGCTACTTTATCCACAGCGATAGTTAACTTAAGGCCTTTTTCTTTAATACGCTGAAGCTGTGATGCTGCAAGTCCGTACCCGTGTACCACACCGCCGCCACTTTCAAGGCGAACTAACACTTCGTCCTCTTTATTAGCAACACAAAGAATAGCGGTAACTTCTTCGCGTAAATGTTCAACTTCGTTTGCGTCCATCGAGCCTTTAAAGTCGATGACGTATAAGCGGGACTTGTTCGCGTCTACGCCCTTTTCCTTATTTTTTGCCTTAGCTTCTTTCTTTTGTTCCTTTGCCAGTTTTTTAAGCGCGTTCTTATCTAAAAGTACCTGCTTTGCATAATTCGTTATGTCTTTTAACTGTTCAGAAATAGACACGATTTCAAGTTGGCCTTTCCCCTGCTTCTGCTTACTTGCCACACCGACAATGGTTGATACAACCACGATAAAAGCAACGACGAGTGTTACTGCTTTGGCAACAAACAAACCGTATTCGTACAAAAACTCCAAACTCTACTCCTAGTAAAATAAACGGGTAAGCAACGTTATCTACCCAACACGTAAATAGCGACTTTACCAATAAATGGCAAAGTCGCTGTTTTCATTGCGCTATAATACCAGTCTCACCTTAGTCTGACGATAGTGTAACGTGCTCAATCTTATTGGCCTCGATCTCTTCTTCCGTAAAATAGATATCTCGTAGCGTTGGTTGCGTTGAGTAGAGGCGAGTTTGGTCTAAGAAGTGTTCACTGCCATATTTTCGAGACTGAGAATACGTCAAAATACCACGGCCTTTCGGGCCTTCATCGGTAAAATTGATTACCATAGCCCAGCTCGTGCCGTAGTTAATGTGATAACCCTCGGCTTGGGCACTCATTGCCGTATTGTTGTTTATTGTCTCGTAGGAATGTCTAGGCAACAGCGTTCCATTTCTATTGCTACTAACATCGAATACGTTAAAGCCACCTTCAATGTTGTGTGCGCCAGCCCACGGCAGTTTTACACCCGAAGCCGTTCCATCAGGAAGACTACGTTCAACAAACTGCACATCGCCAAGTGGCGCATCAAAAGCAATACCTGCTTCTTCAATTACCTGCGTTGCACGCGCTAATTGCTGAAGCGTTACATCATTTTGCATTAAGCCTGAAGGTGTGGTTACTGGCATTTCCAATGAGAACGGTGTTTCCCACTGTGGCGCTTGGTTAAATTGGAACGCAAACTCTCTAAAGACGTGAGCGCCGGTACTGGTAAGATTCATGGTTCCATCCCAGTCTTCCAGTGCAGCACAAGATACAGAGATATCCACTGCCGTACCGTCTACATTCACAGGCGTATCGCCCTGATTCGCACACGCCTCTAATAAAGAAGGTAAAATATTTTCAGCCAAGTAGCTTCGGTTGTTAAACAATAAACCTTCTACTTCTTGTGGCGTAAAGGTACCGTCACTCCCCGCTTCATTTTCGATAAACTGCTGCCCCATTCGTGAACGCAGGCTTTGCTGGTTGTCGACATTACCAAAAAGCGGGTTGCTCACAACAATAGGTGAATTCAAATTTGTCAGCCAGTAACTGTCATTTGAATTTTGAACTGAATCTGTTCCTTCGTATTTAGGCGCTTCTTCGTAAGGTACAGGCCCCTCGAAGTCGAACTGAGAAATATTTCCGGGTAAGACCGTAAAACCCGCAGCAGCCTTCGTCTGAATAAGCAACGGGTTAGTGGTGAGTTGTTCAATAGCCGTTTCTGTTAAATTCGGCACCGTCGAATCATCGATATAAAATACCTGGCCGTCGCTAGAAGCCGCCATCGTATTGTTAAATATTACCCCGTCATAGTCTTTAAAGGCTTGTTTGAACTCGTCCATTGACGTGGCCATGTTCATGGCTAGCCAGTGGTCGACAATATCAAAGTTAGGCAAGTTAGCGTCTTTTATTGCAAACGCGTTGGTGTCGCTCCAATCAAAATTACCTGGCACCTCTATCATAGGGCCATAATTCGTATAATAAGCCGTTTTTTCTAGCGTTATTGTTTGTCCACCGCCCACAGCCACGTCGATTTGCATTGGCTTTTCGTAGATAGTACGTCGGTTACCATCGACAACATGGGTTAGCCCTGCTTCGTCGTTTTCATCTAGCGTTAGTTGATAAACCACAAAATGTTCTGCCGTGGAAAAGGTATGTGTCCACGCGACGTTTTCATTAAAACCAATGTTCACTGCCCCAGGTAACCCCATTAATGAGCCCCCCGTTACGTTTAAATGACCGGGAACTTGCGCATGAAAGTTCCAAAAACGTAGGTTGCCAGTATGTGGGAAGTGTGGATTACCCAATACCATGCCTTTGCCATTCGTTGTTTTATCACTGCCTAAACCCCACCCATTTGAGCCCATTTCCTGCGGATTGCGATCGGGCACCTTAACGGTAGGAGCGATCTTAATGGACGCCGTGGACTCAGTTGAAGATGCAGTTGGGGTTGGTAAGTAACTTTCCCCTTCAGGCGCTGCGATAAACATTGGGCCTAAAAAGTTAGCGGCACCAGGTAGCAGCGCTACGCCTAATGAATAGGTTAATAGGTCTACACTGTCGATTTCAGTAACCCAAGGCTGACCTGCACAGCTTTGATCTTGCTCATCTACGGGCGTTTCGTTTAAGTAGCGATTGTACCCAGCAGTATAGCCCTGAAACATAGCTCGTGAGTTTGCAGATAACCGGGGGAGGTTTTCCTCTGCTAGCTCTCTTATGCCTAAAGTTATAAAACCAAAATCATTAATGAGATGCTCTGAGTCTCCGCTGCCTGGTACTGCATCCGGTCCGAAATACTTAGCACGCTCTGAATTATATTTAAGAATTTGATCGGCCAGTACGCATAAATTGTCACGCGCAAAAGCATAGCCAACACCGTAGGCCATGCTCTCTAAAGTATCGGCTTTAACATGAGGCACACCGTACTTAGTCCAGGTTACGTCTGCCGATAACGTTCCGTCAGGTGAAAAAGCGGGAATAGGCTCAGGTGCTGGCGCTGGTGAAGTTGGGGGCGTTGGTGCCGGCTGTTGTATGTTTGAAAAATCGTTGTCGTTATCTCCGCAAGCACTTAGAAGCGCTGTGAGAGAAAGTGCAATAAGCGTCCGTTTACTAGTAAACGTGGTTTTATTAATCATCGCATGTTTTCCCTAATGATGAATGAATAGGCCCTTTTCTATGCTGCTCACACGTTTTTTTAATGAGTGTGTTACGCAGAGAGATTTATACTGATCTGACCTCTGTTAACACTACATTAACAACCTGCAACTTTCAAACAACATTATAATTTATATACAAAAAAGCCGGTTTAAAGAAACACTTTAAACCGGCTATAACATTGTTTAATGGTGTTGTTTTAACTACACCTTGTTACCAAAGTAACGTGCACTTTTAGTTTGCAACCACACTTTCATCAGAGATAGGTAACGCTAACGCATCTGAAGCTATGTAGCCAGCCACTTCTTTTTGCATTTCGGTAGTAACCGCTGCGCTCGCCGCTGGGCTTAAGCTAGATGCGTGAGCCCCACTGTTGAACAATACCAAGCCACTAATTGGGTCAGTACCTGGCCCTTGAGTCGTTGTTACCTGCTCTAGGCCAATAGTAGCAGCTAGCGGTAACTGGCCCGACAGTGGTAAGGCTGTAGACACTGGAATTACTTGGTCAGGCAAGTTCTCTTCGCTGCCATCACCTACTACCGTCATCATGTGAACAGGCGTATTACTACCAAGCGTTTGTGCATAGTTGGTTGGGTCACCCGCATCCATGACGGTTTGAGCAGCAAAAGCAAACTCAGCAAATACCGCATTTACTTCAGCAGCCTGTTCTTCTGTTAACGCCTCTTCAAAGATAGCGACTGCCGCTGCAAGTTGTTCTTCGTTTACGTCAGTTGTTTCATACAACTGCTGTAATAGAGCAACAAAATCTTCTGATGCCTGTGAAAGCAGTAACCCTTTGATCAGGGGACCAAAAGCAGCAGACTCTAGTAAGAATTGTGCCACGCCGCCTCCCGGTGATTCAAGAGACGCTTCTCTAACAGCAAACATACCATCAAGTGCTGCTAAATCACCGCCCATTGATGTATTTGCAACCGCAGCGAAATTACCGCCAGTAATGGCCCCTAAAGAAACCCCCATGATTGAAACACGACCCATATCGAACTTAACGTTCTGTGTTGTTGTATTATCAATCACTGCATTTAAGCCTAAACGTAAGCCAAGAAGATCAGACACACTTTGGCGCAAGTTATCCCGCGCCGTAGGCAGGCTTGCTAGGTTCATATAGTGCGTGGCGCTTACGCTTGTAGCGTTAAGGTCGTCAGTACCATCGCCATCTAAATCAAAGCCACGGCTACCGTGTAGCGGTTGGTCAATGGCTACAGACGCAATACCTGCCAGCGACAGCGTACCCGTAATGGCAAGCATATCTTCTTTTTGACTAGTAATGCCATGCGCTAAAATAACGACCGGCCATCCTGCTTCTGGCATACTAATTGGGAAACCTAGTACACCAGCAATGGCTGGATCAGGAATCGTTACCTGCACGTCTAGCGTCTCCGTTCCCATGTTACCGCCGGTAGGCTGTGGATATGGATTGAACTTCGTAATGTTTCTAGCGCTATCTAGCATTTCACCATTAATGCGAACATCGGCAAGGCCAAGAGAAGAACACATTTCTGCATTTGGACCTGGCTCAGCATTAGCAAGCAATTCTTGCGGTGCGCCTGCTAGCACAATGCCGCTATCACACGCTGCTTTCCAGAAGTCATTTACTGGTGCTAATGGGTTTTCAGCACTCGGAACACCTAGGAAATAAGGCAGTGCAATATTACCCTCTAAGCGCTGTGCCGCACAGAATGGACCTGCTTGCGCCAAGATACCCGTAGATACGCCAACAGCAAAGTCGTTTAGTGCGCCCCACTGCGCAGACAATTGGCCAGAAACTGTACCAGCCAGACCTGCACACGTTTCCAACGCGCTAAAATCAGTTGCATCAATGGCAGCCTGTACTTGCTCAGATAACCCCTGTTTGCCCTGCTCTACCGCACCTGCAACAACCGTAGAGTTTACAAGCCCTAGTGCTTCCATTGCATTTGGCGCTACTGCTGCATCACCAACTGTAATCGCCGGTAGTGCTGAAGGCGCAGAAGGATCACCGCCTGCTGCAAGTTGAGCAAAACCACTAATCATGACTTTTTTAATCGTATCTAGCGAATTAGCAACAGATTGGGTGGTAAAAGCAGACACATAAGTAATATCTTCACGGGCAAAGCCGGCACCTAGAAGAGGGTTAACTAAAGAATTAACTAAACCTTGTAATTGAAGCTGTGCATCGCTTCCTAAAGGGTTGGCATTAATATCTTGCCTTACCAAGTCCCACGTAGTTGAGCCTTGTACTGACTTGCCTGAAGAATCTTTCAAATCAGTAGTCATGACCAACATGTAACCTTGCGCAGCCTTAAGTGGTTTTAAAGGCACAAAAGTAATCGTGTTGCTATCAGCAAGGCTTAATACATAATCAACACCGAAAGTAAGTTGGTCACCAAGCTTACAACCCGCTGATGGCGTGGTGATTTGCGCGCAATCTGGGTCGCTTTGGTCAAGACCTAGCGTTGCTTCATACAACAATACGCCAGATGCTAGCGTGCTCTCGTCTAACGAAGCACCCGGCGGTGTTTCTACGTTGATAACGAACGGGTGCTGAGTAGACCACCCATCTAACACGTTAAGCGCATTTTGCGGGTCAGCAAAGTCTGTGGGGTCAGCCACTGGGATATTTAGTGTGTAATCGAAGAAACCGTCATCGCCCGGAAGCATAAGAAGGTCGTTTGGAATGTTGAGGTTCCCTGCTGCTGGGTCAAAAAGGATCCGCGAAAATGGGGTTTGGACTTCTGTTTCGGCCTGAATGTCGGAAAGGGTTTCATCGGAGCCACCACAGCCTGCTAGACCCAGCGCAAGGGCCACACTGGAACTTAATACGAGTTTTCTCATCTCTACTCCCTACAAGCATTGTTGTTATTCTGCGTCTAAAACTCAACTCTTATAAAAGTAGCCTGCACTATCCTGTCTTTACAGGTGTAGTTAATAGTTTTAAACATGTTAGACCAGTTGTATCTTCCTCAATCTTATTGACTTTGTTGCAACTTTGCAAAGTTTTGTTAACTATTAATGTTAACTTTTTTTACGTTTGAAGAGTTTTTTCATTCAATGTTTTACTTGTGAGTCAGGCTGAGTATGATCTGGGGACTTAAAAAGCGAAGCGTTACTGACCTTTAAAACTTATTAAAGGGCAACAAGCTTCGACTTTCGCGAATGAAAAATTAACCTTTTAAAGGAATACGATGAACGATTACAACGCACCAGTAGATTTGTTACGCGACAAAGTGATTCTTGTCACCGGTGCCGGCGATGGGATTGGTGCACAAGCCGCGAAAACTTATGCTGCTCATGGCGCTATTTGTATTTTATTAGGCCGTACTGTATCAAAACTTGAAGCCGTCTATGACGACATTGTTGCAGCTGGTGGCCAAGAGCCTGCGATTGTCCCCTTAGACATTAAAGGTGCTACCCCCTCTCACTATCAGCAGATGACCCAGACGATTATTGACCAGTTCGGCCGTCTAGATGGGGTGCTACACAATGCAAGCATTCTTGGGCATTTAAGCGCATTTAAAGATATCGACGCCGAAGAGTGGCAAGACGTGATGCAAGTTAACGTAAATGGTATGGTGTACATGACTCAAGCACTCATTCCGGCGTTAGAGAAAGCCGAGAATGCATCAGTGATTTTTACCACATCGAGTGTAGGCCGAAAAGGCCGTGCGTTTTGGGGAACCTATGCGGTTTCTAAGTTTGCGACAGAAGGCGTTATGCAAACCCTCGCCGATGAGTACCAGAACAAAACACTAAGGTTTAATTGTATCAACCCTGGCGGTACTCGCACGCAAATGCGCGCTCAAGCGTTTCCGGCAGAAAATCCAGATACATTAAAAACGCCTGAAGATATTATGCCTATGTATCTTTACTTAATGGGGAATGACAGCATCGAAGTTAACGGGCAGTCACTCGATTGTCAGCCAAGAAAATAGCGCGTACACACGATATCTATTAAATTAAAAACGAGCGCTACCAATATAAAAATAAAAACCGCTTAAGCTAGCTTAAGCGGTTTTTTTTAACAATGAAGCCGATACATGTGGCGTATATAACTAGATTATTCGCCTATTTTAGCCCATGTGTCTCTTAGGCCGACAGTGCGATTAAACACCGGTTTTGCATCAGTACTGTCTTTGTCTACACAAAAGTAGCCCGTGCGTTCGAATTGCCATGCACCTACTTCTGGCACATTTCCAATTAAGCCAGCTTCTGCCCAGCCCTGCTTAACTTCGAGAGATTCAGGGTTAATTGCGTCGGTAAAGTTCTCTTCTGCCGCTGGGTTTGGCACATTAAATAAGCGGTCATAAAGTCTAAATTCTGCCGCTTGTGCGGTTGCCGCATCTACCCAGTGAATAACGCCTTTGACCTTGCGGCCATCGGCTGGATCTTTACCTAATGTATCAGGATCGTAAGTACAATATACTGTGGTAACGTTCCCTTCTTCGTCTTTCTCGACCCGATTAGCTTTAATAACGTAGGCGTTGCGTAGTCGTACTTCTTTTTCTAACACTAAGCGTTTGAATTTCTTGTTAGCCGACTCACGGAAATCTTCCGCTTCAATGTAAACCTCACGACTAAAGCCAATGTTACGCGTACCCATACTTTCATCGTTAGGGTGATTTGGCGCAACGAGTGTTTCGGTCTTCCCTTCTTCGTAGTTTTCGATAACGAGCTTTATTGGGTCAAGTACCGCCATAGCACGTGGCGCATTAGCGTTTAAGTCATCGCGAATGCAGGCTTCTAGCATGGACATCTCAACCATATTGTCCATTTTAGTTACGCCAATTCGTTTACAAAACTCAACAATAGAACCCGGTGTGTAACCACGACGACGCAAGCCCGCAATTGTAGGCATGCGCGGGTCATCCCAACCACTTACGTGGTTTTCTTCTACCAGTTGAATAAGACGACGTTTACTTAATACCGTGTACTCCAAGTTCAAACGAGAAAATTCGTATTGACGGGGCGTACAGTCGATAGAAATATTTTCAATTACCCAGTCGTAAAGACGACGGTTATCTTGAAACTCTAGTGTACACAAAGAGTGTGTTATACCCTCAATGGCGTCAGAGATACAGTGGGTAAAATCGTACATCGGATAGACACACCACTTATCACCTGTTTGGTGGTGATGAGCGTGTTTAACCCGATAGATTACAGGGTCGCGCATACACATAAATGGCGATGTCATGTCTATTTTAGCGCGTAAACTACACTCGCCCTCTTTGTAGTCGCCTGCTGTCATTTTGGCGAACTCTTTAAGGTTTGTTTCCACGTCTGTATCGCGATAAGGACTATTTTGGCCTGGCTCTTTCAACGTACCACGCATTTCACGCATAACGTTTTGCGCAGAAAAGTCTACATAGGCTAAGCCTTTTTCAATAAGTTCAACCGCATAAGCGTGAAGTTGATCGAAATAGTTTGATGAATAGCGCGCCTCGCCATCCCACGTAAACCCAAGCCAGGTTACGTCTTCTTTGATTGAGTTAACGAAAGTAATGTCTTCTTTCGCTGGATTAGTGTCGTCAAAGCGAAGGTTACAAGACCCGGTGTAGTCTTCTGCAATACCGAAGTTTAGGCAGATAGACTTAGCATGGCCTATGTGAAGAAACCCGTTTGGTTCCGGCGGGAATCGAGTTTTAATAGCGTCATGCAGACCATTAGACAGGTCTTTATCAATAATCTGACGGATAAAATTGGTCGGACGGTGTTCAGTCTCGGCCATTCGCAGGTTCCCCTTATGCACGTATAATTTCAAAATCTGTTTGAGTATAACACTGTCACAATTGGTTCAACCATGTTTTATTCAAAGAAGCATAACAAGTGGTTGAATTAGCAGCGATCCAGCAAACCTAAGAGTAAATGTATGCACCGCGTTGATAAGCCACACAGGTACACTACGCCTTTGCTTGCCATTGCGTTACGATTCCCGCTTTCGGCATTCAAAAAGCGCGCGTAAAAAGAAAAATATGGTAATCTACGTGCAGCGACAACAAAGTCGTAGCAGCAAATCATGGTATTTATGAAAGAAAAAGCAACCTCTTTTGACATTGCCCATCTGGCAGGGGTTTCACAGTCAACCGTTTCTCGGGCACTTAATAATAGCCCGTTGGTTAATCAAGAAACTCGTGACCGCGTTCAGCGTATTGCTAGGGAACTCAATTACAAAGTTGATAAGAACGCAAGTAACTTGAGAAAGCAAAAGAGCAGTACAATTGCCTTACTCTTGTTTGAAGACCCAACGTCTGATGACTCAATGATCAACCCGTTTTTTCTGGCAATGCTAGGCAGTATTACTCGAGCCTGCGCTCAGGCTAACTATGACCTCCTCGTGTCTTTTCAAAACTTAGAAGATGACTGGCACGCAGAATACGAAGATTCTAATAAAGCTGACGGCATTATTTTGTTGGGTTATGGTGACTACACCGACTACCAAAACAAAGTTGCACAGCTTGAATCTCAAGGTACGCACTTTGTTCGCTGGGGTGCACCTGATGAAGCCCACCCGGGCGTTAGCATTGGGTGTGACAACTACCAAGGTGGTCAAAGCATCACTGAACACCTGATTGCATTAGGTAAACGCTCGTTTGCTTTTATTGGTGACAATGGTGAACATGCCCCCGAGTTCAAAGCGCGCTATAACGGATATTTTGAAACCCTTATGGCTCATGGCCTGGATAAAAATAGTGTGCAAGAAAACGCGAATTCAACAGAAGATGCAGGCTCAGAAGCCATAAAATCGCTACTTCAAAACAAAGCGCTGCCTCAAGCTATTGTTTGTGCATCTGACCTTATCGCTATGGGCGTGCTTAGGGCGCTTAGGCAAGCTAAAGTCAATGTACCCGACGATGTAGCCGTGGTGGGGTATGATAATATTGCGGTGTCAGCATACACCACGCCTTCGCTAACCACGGTTCAGCAAAATACGAAGCTTGCCGGCGAATTACTTGTTAATACACTGCTTAAAGCTATTAATAATGAAGAGGTAGAAGATTACTTAATGCCTGCTGATATTATTATTCGCCAATCTTGTGGTAGCGAATAGCGCAGTTGAGTTGACCGTTAGTTATCGTTATTGAATAGTGACGTAGCGAATATAAAAAGCCCCGAAAAATGTCTATCGGGGCTTTTTTGTATCAGTAATCAGGTGAGTATCACCTGAATGTTCGTTAAAGCATGGGCGTCACGCGATAACATCAAGGTAATAAAAAATAACAGACCTTTACTGACGCGATAGCTGATACTTAATTTGAGCAAGCAGTGCCTCGTTCTCAACCTTCCCTTCGCGCAGCCACACCTGCACCCCGTTTGGTTCAACAGTAGCGCTTAATTTCCCGCCTTCAGCAATGGTTAATTCGCGCCCCGTTAACTGCTCAACCCAGTTACCCGACTGGATGAATTGATTAACATTAAACGTCTGTGCACTATCGCCTTTATTAAGCAGAACCAGAGCAGTTTGCTGGCTTTCTTCCGTATTAATCACTCGGTAAAACGCTGCCGTGTGCCCGCTAAGCGCTACATTTACCTGAATACCACGTTGTAAAGCAGGCGTATTTTTACGAACGTTTGCTATGTCGGTTAAGGCTTGTTGAATAGGATGATTAACCGCTGCATCTAACCTTTCTTGCCCTACGTAATTACGGTTCCCTGCATGTTCTGCAGTGCCGCGCATAAACCCGATTTCAGAACCCATGTATACCACAGGTATTCCCCTTACCGTGAATAACCAGTTGTGTGCGTTAATAAAACCATTGTCCGTCGCGTTGATACGCGCCATATCATGGTTGTCGTAAAACGTCGTTAAATCGTACGGGTTATGGTAAGGTCCATGCGTAAGATGTAACGCATTTTCTAAATCAGCAAAATCGCTTTCCAGTGGCTTTTCAAATACGCTGACCATGGCTTTTTGCATCGGAAAATCAAGAACGCTTACCCCACCATTTTTTGGCAGTGTATGCTGAGCAATATTATTGGCCTCGTAATCAAACGCTTCACCAAACATGAAGAAGTCTGGGTAACGCTCTCTAATTCTATCGGAAGCTTCTCGCCAAAAAGCGTGGGGAACGTGTCTAATCGTATCAATTCTAAAGCCATCGGCGCCCTGTGAAATCCAATATAGATAACTATTTATGAGATAATCACGAACTTCAGGGTTCTCATCATCAAGGTTCGACAGCTTTACCAAATCAGGATAGTCATGAAAAAAACGGTGAAGCGGGTTGTTTTCTGGGTCTAATTCTTGAGGGGGTAAATTTTGATGATCAGCAACCAAGTTGTCATCTTTATCATAAATTTCACCGTACCCAGGTAAGTCTTCCTCCATCGTAAAGCTTGGTGTACCGTGATTTGCCACGATATCAAACACCGATTTTAACCCGCTAGCCTTCATTTTAGCGGTGTAATCCCTCACGCTTAAATCATCACTAACAAGGTGCTCGTCGGCTTTGTAGAAATTTGTTGCCCAATAACCGTGATACCCTGTTTTGCCACCGTCTTTAAAGGCGCCACCATAGGTAATAGGTTCATCGCCATTGAAGGCGTAATCAGGGTTATCGTGAACAGGCGTCATCCACACTGCAGTGAAACCCATATCCTTGATGTAATCAGCATTGTTTAAAATGCCTTTTAGATCTCCGCCCATGTAGCCCACGTACGCTTTTTTACCCTCAGGGCCTTCAAGCGGAAGTTGCCAAGTGGGGTATTCCCCACCTTGTGTCTCATGGTTATTTGAAGGGTCGCCATCAACAAATCGGTCGGTAACAACAAAGTACACCGCTTCACTGGCAAACGGCGTGTCCGTACCGACAATACGGTCAGCGGCAACCTTTGACCTTACTTCATTATTTACAGTGCTTGCGCACGCTGAGCAAAGTACACCTGCTACAGTCAACGCGATAGCTGTCCGATTAAATTTCATATTACGCTCCCTTTGCTGCTTCAAGGTCTTGCTTATCGGCTTCTTTTACAAAAAAGACTGAGGCAGCTCCAATCAACATAGACACACCCGCTACAACAATGATGTATTTAGCATCGTTATCGAAGACGCTACTTAAAATCCATCCAGCTGTTAAACCCGAGACAATCTGTGGCGCTGCAACGGTAAAATTAAATATTCCCATGTAAACGCCCGTTTTATTTGCAGGTAGTGCACCCGCAAGCATAGCGTATGGCATCGCTAAAATGGCCGCCCACGCGATACCTACACCTATCATCGGAATAAGTAACTTAACAGCGCCAAGCGGCACCGTTACTTCGGTGATAAGTAGGTTAACGTTTACCATGTTTAAGTCTTGGAAAAGCAGGAAACTTACATAGCTGATACCGCCTAATGCGAGGGAACCGGCATAAACGGTTTTACGACCGAATTTATCTGCAAGCTTTGCAAGAAAAATAGAAAATATGGCGGCAAACACAGAATAGGCAGCAAACAAGATCCCCACCCAATCACCTGCGGCACCTTTAGCCATAACTATCGCTTCCGGCACAACTGGCGCTGCTGCGATAAAAGTAGGGTCAAACCATTGCTTATCTACGTTCCATATATGTTGCGTAATGGCTGGCGTGGTGTAAACCCACATAATAAACAGTGCAAACCAAGAGAAAAACTGCACTACAGCTAATTGCCTCATGGTCGTTGGCATGTCTTTTACCAGTGTAAAAAACTCAGCCAGACGCTGCCCTAGCGGCGCCTTTTTCTCTTCAGTTGTTACAGAAGCTGTCTCGCTAAGGCCTTTGTAACGATTGTAGTCTTCGGGTGCATATTCTTTAGTGCGGATCACGGTCCAAATGACAGTACCTAACAACACTGTTGCGCCAATATAAAACGCCCAAATGACGGAAGGAGCAACCTGCCCCATTTGTGCCGTATTTTCAAGACCAATGACGTTCGTTAGGACAAAAGGAAGAATAGAGCCGATAACAGCGCCAATATTGATAAGTAGCGATTGGATAGAGTACCCAACATTGCGTTGCGACGGCGGTACCATGTCAGAAACTAACGAGCGAAATGGCTGGAAGCACACGTTAAACGATGCGTCCATTAGTGCCACCATCAATGCCCCCATTAGCATGGGCGCAAGAAACGCCACAAATAGCGGGGCGTTTGGTAACAGAATCATTCCCAATACTGCTGCAATAGCGCCTGCTAGAATAAATGGGCGGCGTCTGCCTAGACGGTTCCAGGTTCTATCTGAAGCTGAACCAACGATGGGCTGTACAATAAGCCCCATAATGGGCGCTACAAGCCAGAAAAGAGAGAGTGAGTGTAAATCGGCCCCTAAGTCTGACAAGATGCGACTAACATTTGCGTTTTGCAGTGCAAAACCAAATTGAACACCGAGAAAGCCAAAACTGACGTTCCATATTTGCCAAAAAGAAAGGCGTGGTTGAGTTGCTTGCATACTTTACTCTATTTATTGTTTTATTTTAATGGATACCGTTAACGCACAATGAAAACATTAGCTGACATAGCAGACAGGCTTATGGTATCTGTTGACTTGAACGTTTTACCGTCACTTATTCTTGTTATCGAATCGTTGGTCTTAAGCATTTCTGTGTAGGTCGATAAAGGCAAATCTACCGCTTTCTTGTTAAGAATTACCATGATTTTTTCAACATTGTTTCCGTTATCTGATTGGGCACTGCGCTTAGCCCCTTTTTCAGCCTCTCGAAAATAGGTGTAAACACCGTCAACGGGCGCATAGTGCTTTAACTTGCCTTGAAATAGTTGCGGGTATGTTTGGCGCAGCTGCAATAAGGCTTTAATGCGCTGCTGAGCCCAACGTTCATCGTTATTAAGCCCCTTACCCGTAAAGGCGTTTTTATCACTATCTGAAGGCCACCCGCCAGGGAAATCAGAGCGTATAATACCGTGATCGTCACTGCCTTCGTTACCCATTAGAATTTCCGTTCCGTAAAATACCTGTGGGATCCCTCGGGTTGTAAGCAATAAAGTCATCGCCATATTCCACTTGGCTTTATCGTGTCCAAGTTGCGTATAGATTCTGCTCATATCGTGGTTATCGGGGAAGATAACCAGATTGTTCGGGTCGCCATATAAAAAGTCGGTAGCCAGGGTTTCATAAACCGTAATAAAACCAGAGTTCCAACTTTCATCGCTATTTAATGCTTTAACAACGGCAGCCTGCAATGGAAAATCCATCACGGATGGTAGCGCGCTATCATAGTCATCGTGGCGCTGACTACCCGCTTGCCAATAGGCCGTGATTGCGGGGTTTACAGACCATTCTTCACCCACGATATTAAAGTTAGGGTATTCGTCCATTAAGCGATTTGTCCATTCACTTAAAAACGCTTTATCAGGGTAAGAGTAGGTATCTACACGAATACCACTTAAATCTGCAGTCTCTACCCACCAAATAGCATTTTGGACTAAATAGTTCGCCAAGTGTGGATTGCGTTGATTTAAATCTGGCATCGTAGGCACAAACCACCCATCGCTAAACCCTTTGATATCGCTTTCTATGGCATGAGGGTCGTGCAGAGATTCTCGTTTATGGGTGGTGCCGACGAACTTTCTTTCATTATTGATCCAATCCTTTGATGGCGTATCTTCCATCCACTTATGATTACTACCGATGTGATTAAGCACCATATCCATGATAACGCCAACCCCTTCGGATTTTGCTTTTTCACTGAAATCTATAAAGGCGTCATTAGAACCAAAGCGCGGGTCAATGTTGTAGTAATCTGTGGTTGAATAGCCATGGTAGCTGTACTTGTCCATCGCATTTTCAAGCATAGGCATGGTCCAAATCTGCGTGAAGCCCATGCTTTTAATGTAATCTAAGTTGTCCACGATACCTTGGATATCGCCGCCATGACGGCCACCTTTAAATTGGCGGTCTACCTTATCTTGATAACCGTCAACATTATCATTTGCGGTATTACCATTTGCAAAGCGGTCAGGTGCAATAAGGTAGATAGCGTCTTCTGGTCCAAAGCCTTTTCTTGATGCAGAGCCTTCTTTGCGTTTTTCAAGCGGGTAATGCACCGTACGTTGGCTTCTATCATTGTCAGTCAATGTAAGCACGAGGTCTTGCGCCTGGGCGCCTGAAGTATCAAGCGTTACGAAAAGATAGTTTTCACTATCAAGTGCCTTAACTCGGCTAACTTTTACATTTCCCGTAGCAAGAGAGACGGCGTCATCAGCTACGTCTTCACCGTAAATCATCAACTCGACTTCGGGATTTTGCATACCTGCCCACCAATTAGGTGGGTATACTTCAATTTCACCCTGCTGCAATGCATAAACGGGAACCGCGGCTAGTGAAATAGCCGAAGTGAGAATTAACGGTAACGCGCGATAGCGGTTTAAACAAATAGAATGGCTTACGCTGTTAAAATTGAACACATGAACACCAATGTTAAAAATACGTTAAGTACAAGATTATATCGAGATACTACCGTGTACACTTATTCATACCAACGCTCTGCATACGTATTCACCGAAGACCTTTTAAGAATACCTGGTCAAAATACCATGTAAAAAACAATAGCCTTCCACGTTGTACGCCTGCGCTAACTTAATGAAACTTACGGAGCTTGCTTAAAAAGCAAACACCTTGGTTTCCAACGCGTCTAACGTTGTTGTAGCGCGGTAGTTCACCTCGCCCTGCTCAAGCGTTAAACCGTCATGAGAAAGTAAAGGTTTAAGCTCAAGCTTGTTGCCCGCGGTTTCTATCGCAGAAGCCGGTACTGTCAGTGAAATAGGGCCTGTAGCGTTATCGCTAAAGTTAGCAATAACAATAAAACCTTGGTCGTTTTTCTCTCTTATGAACGCAAACTGCTGCTCAGAATACGCAGATCCTTCAACGCCTAGGTTCAGGGCATGCAGGCTTTGATAACGCCCAGTAATTGCGCTATTGCTTGTAGCGATGTTCATGACGTCTTTATAAAAGCGATGCAACGCTTTTTCTTTCTCTGTTGACTGCCCTGCATCAAATTTGCCGTTGTTCATAAAACGTTGATGAGCCGGTACGCCTGCATAGTCAAAAATAGTGGTTCGTGTTGGATCGCCAAACCCAGTCTCTTCGCTACCGTCTTCACCAACATCTTGTCCAAAGTAAAGCAAGGTAGGAGCGCTACTAATTAGTGCACTTACGGCTAAGGCAGGTTTTCCTTTGTCAGCGTCGCCGACAAAATCTGGGCTGGCTATGCGCTGTTCATCGTGATTTTCTAAAAAATGCAGCATATGTGGCGCAATATCGCGAACTTCTTCATGGATAGCGACCAAATCACTTACTGCACCACTGCCCTGCATAATCTTTTTCAACGTATCGTAGAAACCTACTTTGTCGTACAAATAATCCATTTTACCTTGCTGGATATAAGCACGGTATTTATCTGGTTGGTAAACTTCAGCCAACAGGAAGGCGTCTGGCGCCTTTTGTTTTATGCTGCTGTTTAAAAATGACCAAAATTCAACGGGTACCATTTCGGCCATATCATAGCGAAACCCGTCTACCCCTTTATCGAGCCAATAATGCGCTATATTTCTAAACTTGTACCAGGAATCCGGTACGTCTTTTCCTTCCCAGAACGCCGCATGTTCCGCAAAAGACTTTTCGCTAAAACCTTCAGGTAGGGTTGGGAAATCATATGTACCGTCGGGCCTTACGCCATAATTAACCTTAACGGTTTCATACCAGTCATTAATATCGGGCTGAGCGGCACGTGCCCCATTACCCGTCCACTTAGCTGGAAACTCATCAAACTTGCCATCGGATAAGGGATGACTGTCACCACCAAGGGGCTTATAGTCGCCGCCATCAGGAACTTCAAACGCTTCGCCAACAACATAATAAAAGTTGTTGTCGCGGGCATATTCCACAGAGGTATCATCATGGGCACCAAAGTCGCTGACTCCCTCTGGGGCTGACAGTGATTCATAGTCGCGGGCCACGTGATTAGGCACAATATCGATGATAACTTTCATTCCCGCATCATGCGTTCTGGCAATGAGAGCTTCAAACTCCTCTAAACGCTTGGCCGGATCATCGGCAAGGTCGGGGTTAACATTGTAGTAATCTTTAACCGCATAAGGTGAACCTGCGCGGCCTTTAACCACATCTGGGTCATCATTTGAAATACCAAACGCGGTATAGTCGTTAATAACGGCGTGGTGCGGAATACCTGTATACCAAACATGGCTAGTACCTAGGGCTTTTATCGCTGCCAGCGCTTGGGGCGTAAAATCACTAAACTTTCCAACTCCGTTTTGTTCTATCGAACCCCAGGGGTGGTTAGCGTTATTAGTATTGCCAAATAAGCGAGTAAAAACCTGGTATACAACCGGTTTTCCCTGTGTTTTGTCAGAAGTATTAGGTGCAATCATCTCTGCATTTTGCGTTGAGTTAGCAGTTGTCGAGGTCGCTTCTCCAGCTACTGACTTTTGAGAGGGTGATGGACCTGAGCACGCAGCCAGTCCAATGGAAAGCACAACAAAAGATAATGGTTTGAGACAAAAACGACGTTGAATTCTTGGCATTGTAATCATCATAGTAACTATTAATAATGCCAACAGGATACGCGTTAACCGTTTGTTAAAAAACATGCATACGTATTCAAAACTAAAAAAGCCGCCAGTGTAGGCGGCTTCTGCTGTTAGATATTAAATACTAACTAGGCTGCGTGCGCAACGCGTAGGGGT
Organism: Alteromonas sp. G5_S2_22_S1; assembly: GCF_054968525.1. Lineage (NCBI taxonomy): Bacteria > Pseudomonadati > Pseudomonadota > Gammaproteobacteria > Alteromonadales > Alteromonadaceae > Alteromonas > Alteromonas sp. G5_S2_22_S1. The sequence continues at coordinate 196,930 of NZ_JBQKUJ010000005.1, forward strand.
TGCGGTGTATACTGTACAGTTGGTACCAGTGAAGTATCCATAGCTTGAAGGGCGTTTTGTAGTCTATTGTGAATCTTCATATGAAAACCTTTTAAAGGCTTTGCAATCTCTTCAAGAAGCACGCTAGGCGACAATCGATATGGCATTCGTTTGCCATTAAACTCAATAGCCTCACCCACAGGCTCAAAATGAATACCAAATGCTTTCATACGTCGCGCAAGCTTTGGCTCCATAAGTACATAGGCATGCTCTACATTTAGGTGCTGACATACGCTGGTTGCCATTAAATAAAGCGCGATAGAAAGATAGGGAAAATGTTCTAGGTTAAACGATGTAGTACTTTTCTTTTTAGCTTTTTCTAACTTCTCTGAGGGCAAAATCTTAGAGCGCATCTGGCGTACTCTAAATTCTCTTGGTATCGCTAAACGCGATATTTCACATACACTTTGCGGTGCTAAATTAGAGGGAAGTAACGTACCGTCTTTAAATGCATCTTTGCATTTCTCTTCTAAGGGAAGTGAAAGACCAGCATTGGTCGGTAAAACTAAACGTATTGTACCTGCGCACTCCCCTGTTGGAAGATGTTTGATGTAGCAGTTTATAGCGCGGTCGTCGAACTTATCTTTTTCAAGAGCAGTAGCATTGGTTTGCTCAAAGTTCATCTCTTCACAATAAACCTTATGCCGTGTTTTATAACTTTCTTGCTTTTCGCTTTCTTCGTTAGCAATCACTAGTTCATAACGGCTAAAGAAGAAATCGGAAATACTTTGCTCAAGCGAAAGTCGTTTTGGAAGCACTTTTGAAAGTTGCGTAGGCAGTTTATTTAATGTGCTTAATACAGCACCGTTAAATGCACGCATTGCATTCACTGTTCTTATCTTCAATGTAAAGTTCCCCTGAATTAATTTGTTATTAGGCTTGTGGGTAACTTCCTGGTCGCAACGACAGCCTTTAGTTAACGTTTAATTTATTTTTGCTTTGTTATTGGTATCTCGGCTTTGTCTGATAAGCGCATCCCCGCTTACATAATCAGACTTCGCTAAGCGGTCATACAGTAATACATTTGCAGTGGCCGCTAAATTCATACACGAATAGGTGGGCACGTACACGACGTGATCGCACCAAGACAAGATGTCTTCACCAATACTTCCATCCTCCGGACCAAGTAAATAAAACGCATTTTCCGGATGCTCAAATGAGGGAAGCGGCGTTGCGCCTTCTACTAACTCCACTGCAACGACAGACGCATGTTGCGGAATAACATCGCGCAGGTTATCTACACCTATCGTTGGAATGGTTTTATGAAACGCTTTAGTGTCTGCATTGAAATCCTTAGCGAAGCGATAGCGCTGGCCTGTGTAAAATACACTCGCTACGCCATAGCAACCCGCCGCTCGTAGAATTGATGCAACATTTACTGGATTTTTAGGGTTCACTAACCCAATTGATATTTTTTGATTTTTTATTTGCACGTTTTTTGTTTTTTTCTTATTTAATTTTGATAGTGCCACGTATGACTTAATGCTTCTAGATCAACGCGTAAAAAGTAACCTTAAGTATAATAAGCGCTCTCTAAAACAGCGCATTTTCAACACTCTAAAGCCTAGATAAGCGCTAATCGCGCTATTTTTACCGATTTTATAAGAAGGCCCCACGTTCTCCCATTTTTCTACTTGTTCTTATGTTTTAAGGCTACAACGAGACGAGAAGCTAATTTTTTAATGTCAGATTACTTCGCGACATTTCTCACGTGTGCATACACATCGTATTGAGCAATTTGCAGACCAAGTTAATGAAAGAATTACACAATGCGTGCAAACTTTACATACCTACACGGTGACAATTATGTAAATAGTCATGAGATCAGAGGCTTAGGGTTTAGTCTTTTCAACGCAATAGCGTTAAAAGTAGGCAGCCGGTTAGTATTCGAGGGAAAATTTAAGGAAAGTAGGCGGTGATACGTTTAAGAATAATTCACTTCAGACACGTTAAAGCAACTTACTCCCCGCAGCTGTTGCAAAAAAGAAACATCGTAAGAATCTGAAAAATAGCAAATTTTTTAACGTTAACAAAAAAGCCCAGTAGAAACGTGGGCTTTTGTTCGATTTGTTGCTGTTTGCAGACACAAATAATTGATAAAGATAGGTTGCTTTTACAACGCTACCTTTTTTTGATGTCTAAAACCGTTCCCACTTGAAAGCTTAAGATAGCGCCTTGCCATACGCCTACCCTGCCCGTAACCTTTTAAAAGTTTCTTTTTGTCCATGGTTAACCGTTTTACACAAAACGCCTCATCGGGTGCAATTACGCGAATGGTACAGTCGCTAGGAGGGCTGTTAAGAAACGCAAGGGTGTCGTTATAAATGGAGGCCCGTTGCAGCATTTTTTCAAGCAATGCGGGTTGGTTTTTGTACATCTTTTGCATCAACCATGGCGATTTAACTTCAGGCTTCGTGAAACCCACGGGTTGAGACAAGATTACAGTAATATCTCTCGCCCCCATTTTATACGCTTGTATAGCGGGAATAGCGTCAGCGACACCACCATCTAAATAACGCGTACCGTTAATGGTTATTTCATCGCGGTACGCCGTTGGTAACGCACATGATGCCACCATCAAATCGTCTACATTATCTTTTGTCGCTTGAATATATTCGCACTCTCCAGAGTCTGCATTAGTAATTCCAACAAACAAGGGCATGCAGCTTTTCTCGCCAGGTGCAGGGATATTCATAGACTGTTTTGAATGATGCCAAAGCCAGTGGACATCCGTCATATGCCCGCCTTTGATGAAGCGTAATGGGCTGAAGAATTCTCGTTTGGTGGCATATTGAGTAATGATGGTTTTACTCAAACCCGGCATTTTAGATACATACGTAGAGAGGTTAGTTGCGCCCGCCGAAACCCCCAGGGTGAAATCGAACGCGTAATAATCATGCTCCATAAATTTATCGAGTACGCCAGCTGCAAATATGCCACGCATCGCGCCCCCTTCTACTACCAGTGCACTTTTCATTTTCCATCTCCTTTTGAAATACGCTTTTATCTGGTAAGACCACCTATGACAAACTTCATCCTACATGATTTTACAGAATTTCAAAGTACAAGAGATGTGCCATGTTAAAAGAGGTACCAAAATAAAAAACCGCGAACGATGTCGCGGTTTTACAATTTTTTCATAACGAGGTCGTTTATTTCATCGTTATCGTTAACGTTGGCGCATTTCCATCAGGGCCTGACACTTTAAATTCATAAAGCCCAGACTCCGCAACTTCAATCATGAGATTATTGTTACTTGCGCCAAGTATTTTCGGCTCGCTAGGCGTTACTACGTTGCTTGCTGCATCGTTCGGACAGCCAAGGTTTACTGTCGACCAGTCTTCAGAAGCTACTTTGAATTCAATACTACCTGCGCTCAATTCAATGTCTGCGGTATAAACACCTTCTCCTTGATATTCAAACATATCGACCGCTCCCCAGCCATTCATACCACCACGAATATAAACTTGAGTGTCGCCCCAAAACGCTTCTTTAAATACACCAATGGTTGGCGCATCTAAATCAGTGACGTTGAATACGAACACATAGCGGTCTGCGGTTTCAATGTTCAAAATAAGATTGTCGTTAGTGGCGGCGAGTCCCAATGTCTGACCAGGCGCAAGGTTGCGATCTGAATCATCGGCTGAGATCGCACCGAAGTTCACGGTATTCCAATCTTCTGAAGAAACCTTAAACTCGTAAGTCCCTGGCTCAACATCACGAGAGAAAGTGTAAACACGTCCGCCTTGGTAAGCAAACTCCTCAGCCGTACCCCAGTCGTTCATTGCACCACGAAGATACACTGGTGTGCCAACATAGGGCTCTTCGTTCTCAACCATAAGGATTGGTGCTTCGCTATCAGTCGCATCAATAGTAAACAGATAGGTCGCGCTCGTCGCTGGTGTAAATGAAAGGTTGGTATTAGTACGTGCAAGAACCTTTTCTTCACCCGCTATTACCGTACCTTCTTCACCATCCGCTGCGCCAAAGTTCACTGTACTCCAATCTTCAGATGCGAATTTGAATCCATATGTAACGCCACCTTCAAGTGTAGCTGTTACGGTGTACTTACCGTCACCCTGATAGGCAAATGCATCATCCGTTGACCAACCATTCATATCTCCACGCAGGTAAGCGATGGTGTCGCCGTAAGGAACAACATCAGGCGCACCAGACGTGGCATACGCTGATAGTCCATAACCTTGGGCTCCAGACTGTGGTTTTACGAACACAGCAATAGTTAGTGCAGGAACGGTAAAGGTTCCATTACCATCTTCACCTTCTACAAATGTGGCGCCGCGTACCGCAGCATCGACAGAATTCATTTGTGTGGCGTGAAGCGAAAAACCTGTTGCTGTGTTTACCGTGATAGACTTCTCTTCATACCCTGTATTCACTAGCACCATAACCGCATCATTCATCATGTCTAAATCTTGGCGAGGTACTTCGCTGTTTTCAGATATGCCGTCATCAATACTCATCGCTATAAGACCACGCTGCTGGCGTTCGCCAATATTATGGAAACCTATACGGTCGATGATGTCTTCAGCGGTGGTTAATCTAAACAGCGGACTTGTCATTCTAATATTAAGCAATTCTGCAAACACATCAGAGGCAAACATTATATCTGCCATTGAGGCCGCGCGATTTGGATTGTAAATGAATTCACCCATTTCTTCCCAACGGGCTTCGTTGTCTTGTGCCAACGGTAAACCTACGTTCCAATTGTTCGTTTCGTAGGTGAAATCGACGTAGTTAAACCAGTCGCCCGCATCATAGGTATTTCTATCCATTGATTTTGAGCGAAGCATGTCGCCGCCCATTTGTAAAAATGGAATTCCCTGAGACACTAGATTAATACCCATTGCTACATTTTGGGCACGAACCCGCTGTTCTAGAGTAATATCTTGTGGAAGCGTGTAGTTTAACTGATCCCACAATGTTTCATTATCGTGCTTCGACACGTAGTTAATGATATCCGCAGGATCTTCTGCATAGCCGCCTAAGTTACTGGTAGCGCCTGCACTTCCTGAAGACGTCTCCAAAACATAGTCTTTTAACGTTCCGATCATGCCCATTTTTACACGGTCTTGCGCGCTTAATAGCCCTTCATCTTCCGGCCTAAAGATAGCGCCTTGGCGAATAGCTTCGCGAATACGGTCGTTATAGGTACCAATCTCGGTACCAGCCATATTGAGCTGGCTCGCTTGCTCGTAACCGCGGTCTATTTTAGTCCAGCCTTCACCGTAGAAATAGTTGTCAGCATCGATAGCTTGGACTGCATCACGCAAGCGTACCATAGTGTCTTTTGTAGCTTGGCTCATGATGTCGAAACGGAATGAATCATACTTATAATGCTCAGTCCACATTAGCAGCGAGTCTTCCATGAACTTTTCCATCATGACATTGCGAGGCTCTGTGTCATCACAGCACGTTTCACGAACAATCGCACCCGTATCCACTTCATATCGGTGATAGTAGCCCGGTACCGCTTTGTCTAATACTGACTTACTGAAAACACCCGACGCATTGGTATGGTTATAGACTACATCAAGTGCAACACGTAGCCCCATCTCGTGAAGTGCTTGGATCATGGCGCGCATTTCTACAATGCGTTCTACACCCTCTGCACTCGACGCATAGCTGCCTTCCGGCGCGTTAAAGTGATGAGGATCATAGCCCCAGTTAAATGTATCTAGATTACGTAAATCATTAGTAAGCTGCTGAGCTTTACCCGCTTGAGATAAAGGATCGTAACCGTTGTAAACGTCAATTAGCAATGCATCAGCGCTTTCTTCTTCACATACAGCAGCACTGCTATTTAAGCGACACAGTTTGCCTACCGTATCGTATAAATCTACCGTTTTTGTTGGATCCTCATCGATGGTTGCAATGTCATTTGCTGGGAGTATATGGAAGTAAGTAAGCCCTGCTTCAACAAGCTTTTTAAGGTGCTCAACCGGTGCTGTGCCCTCTTCAGTAAAGGCAAGGTATTTACCTCTATTTTCCTCAGACGTAGACATATCACGTACGCTAAAGTCACGAACGTGCCCTTCGTAAATGACTGCATCTTCATAATTTTCAACCGTCGGAATAGTATGAGTATCCCAGCCTTGTGGTTTTAAATCATCATCAGCTAGATTTACGAAGCGAGAGAAACGGCCGTTTGTGCTTAGTGACACAGAATATGGGTCTGTAACAAGCAGCGTTTCTACATTCCCCGTAATAGGGTGATAGACGGTAACTTCATAACGGTAAAGCTGACGGTCAAGGGACATATCGCCTTCATGACGCCAGACACCAGACGTATCATCGCGAACCATATCAATACGTTGGCTTAATGTCTTGTTGTCGTTATAAATCAGAAGATCAACATTTGAAGCAGTAGGCGCCCACAATGCGGCAGTAATACCTGTATCAGAGTAGATACCACCAAGTTGAGCTTCGTCAGCATCGTCTTCACCGAGCGTATATAGTGCGTCTATTCCGTTAGCCAGTTGGATCCCGGTCGCAACAACAAGCGCACCGTCAGCATCGTAACCCCCTACTACGGCTTGTGTCGTCAACACGGTTTTAGCATCTTCAACCGACCAGTCGCCTTCCCAAGCCTGCATAGCAGATAAGTGCGGCGCACGGGCAGATTGCTCTTCGGTAAGTGTTGTACTCATTAACGTTACTTGAGTACCGTTAATACCCTCTTCCAGCGTACTCTCTAAGTCAGCCTCTGCTGAATAGTGAAGTTTCACCTCTGAAACGGTTTCAGGTACGTCCCATAAAATAGTGTTGGCATCTAACCAATGCGCGCCAAAACCCTCGATATCAACAGGCTGAGGACCAAGAGACATGATAGGAAACTCGAATATGGTTGCCTCGCCAGAGAGGGTAAAATTCATGCGTACAAATGTTTCATCATCTTGTACTAAAGAACCCTGGAAGTTTCCGCCCCCCATTTCTTTTCCGGCATCGTCAGTGCCTTTGTGGATGATGAAATTGTGACAGCTTCCATACCCTTCTTTAAGGTCTAGAATCCAATACGCACCATAGTTAGGATCGATACCGCTATGAATGCGACCGTTGGCCCAATCCGTGTCTGCGTCAGCATAAGCATCACACTCGTCATTGTTCCAAGTATGTAGTCTCCAGCCTTCATAAGCTGCATCGTTACTTGAGTTATCAGCGTCAACAGCAGCCCGATTATAATAAAGTACAGCTTGATTAGATGAAGGGGTAAATACAGGTGCAGGTAAACTTGGATCAGCACCGGCTTCACATGCATCGTTCGCTTCATTAGGTACGAGCGGCGCATCGCATTGAATAGGTGGTGGCGGTTCACAAGCCGTACCGGTTGAATTAGGTACATTTGGAACCTCACAGGTAAGCAGATCGTTCGTGCCCGACTCTACGCCCGAGCCACCGCAACCTGCAAGTGTATATGCGCCTACTACGAGTAACGCAGCGCGCACTACTCTTTTTTTAGTAAACATAGAATTCTCCTGAATTTTTTCGCTACTTTTGGCAACCGAATATTCCTTCGTGTTGCTAAATAAATTACCTAAGATGCTGTTTTTCATAGTTGATATGTCATCCCTAGGTAATATTGCGTACCAAAGTATTGGATAGTGCCGGTTTGCTCTTCTGATGAGAAATAGCTCTTCGTTGGCTCGTCTGTTAGGTTGTTAACTTGAAATAGTACGCTCCAATTGTCGTTAATCTCGTACGACGCTTGGTAATCAATAACCAATTCTTCATCAAAATTAACCACCTGATCGTTTACCGCTACTTGCTGCGAAACAAATGCGTCGCGATATCGGCTAGACAAGCGAGTTTCAAAACCTTCGTATTCCCAAAACACGGTTAGCGTAGCAACGTTTTCAGAAAGACCTGGTAAGTTAGCGGCATACACGTCATCACCTAGCGTGCGTTGAATTTCACTTTCGGTGTAAGAGTAACTTGCGCTAACGCCTAAGCCTGACCACATACCAGGCAGCATGCTATAAATTTGCGTATAGGCGATTTCTAAACCGCGAATATAGCCGCCTTCGGCATTGTTTACGGCTGTGCTGTAGCTACCATTTTCAGTAGGGACGGTAATAAAGATAGGGTCGCCATTTTCATCAAGCGCTAGTTCGGCTTCCTGTCCTGCAAACTCTGGCGTCAAGTAAACCGGCACACTTACATTGTCAGGAATTACAATGCCGTTTGCTTCAAAATCATAAGGCTCTATTTCGATGTCTTCTACGAACGATTCAATGTCTTTATAAAAGCCAGCGACAACTAATGCGCCTTCCGTATCTGAGAAATAATACTCCCACGAAACGTCGTATTGAGTTGCATAGAATGGCTCTAAATACGGGCTGTTTCGCGCATTCCCGCTAACTCTTGCGGTAGGATTAGACAAGGTAATCTCACCAGAGTCTCGGTCCTGGAAAGCAGTGACCGTTTCAATAGTGGTTGACGCATTCGCAGCGAAACGGTTGATAGGCGCCCTGCCCATCACCTTCGCGGCTGCCACACGAAGCTGAGTATCATCAGTAAGTTTGAAATTCAGGTTAATCGATGGCAGTACGTCCGAGTATTCGTGGCTTAGTAGCGCCGGTCGATAGAAGTTATTAATAAGACCAACATCGTCGATAATGTTTTGTGCACCAGCCGTAGGGTCACTAACTTCAACCGACGTTCCGGTCTCAAGGTCTTCAATTAACTGAGTAGCACGCTGTAGCGTCGTTGAACTTTGTTTACTTTTAACGTAACGAACACCAACATTACCTGTAACAGGAATACTGCCAATTTCTGTATTAATGTTTGCCATCAAGTAAGCAGAATTCACAGTTTCAAATACATCGCCACTTTCTTGTAGCGTCCACGCAGTAGCTGGCCCTGTACCTGGACCATTAATAACGCCGGCAGCGCCAGGTCCCCACGTTTGAACAGGGTGTGGCCTACCGTTTGGAAACCAAGCATTAAGTGCACTGTCTAGATCAACGGAAAGATAACTTGGAAAATAACCAAAATCACCGCTCCAATTTACCTCTTCGACCATATCAGAAGTTAACTGAAGTGGCGGTTCGCTGACTGAAAATGCACTGTCATTGCCGTATTCAAACACAGAGCGGTCATTGTTATATTCCCGGTCTGAATAACGATAGCCAAATTCAAAGCCTGAAATGATTGGCACATCGACATAATATTGGAAGTCTACGCGATAGGCGTCTAACTCATCTTTGTTTTCATACGGATAAATGCCGTATTTACTTACCATTACACGGTCTAAGTCTGTAAAAGCATCACTTTGATTAAAACCGATATCAGGTAAGTTTAGTCCGTTGAGCAAATAAGAAATTTGAACGTTTTCGTCGAACACGGGGTTTGCCGCTGTCGCGTCTTCGCCAACAAGCGACCACAGTAAGCCGTTTCTAAAGTCGCTTTCAGCACTTGAGCGGGAGACGTCAAACTGAACCGCTAAATCTGGCGATATCTCCCAACTAGCATTCACGCCCAAGTTGGTAACACTGTCGAAATCTTGATTGTCGTCGTTTACCAACTCAACACGGGTAAAGCTGTTGTCTGCACGAGAAAATGTGCCGCCAATTACGCTGTTGTTTACTACTACAGGATTAGTTATACCAGCGTTTATTCCACCTAGATTAACGCGAAACCCACGTGCAAAGGCTTCGGAGTCAAATTTCGAGATAAAAGCATCAGCTTTAAGTGTAAAGGTATCGATAGGTGCCCATTCAAACGCGGCAACGTAACCATCGCGAGTCTCTTCCCCGCCCTTGTGCTGCATTTCAAAGCCTTCTGAAATGAGTTCACAATTGGGGCAATCTGCTGGCCCGTCTATATCACCTTCAAGTCCGTCTACATCAACTTGACCGTTATAAGCTAAACCAATGAATTGAGTAGAAACGCTCGGTTGGAATAAACGAGCATAACCTAGTGATACACCTAGCGTATCGTCAAGGAATTTACCTTGATATGAAAAACTCAGTCTATGTCCATACTCTGTAGCATCACTCACCTCTGACGCTCTATCGTTGTACATGCCACGCATGTTGGCGCTGAATTTATGCTGCTCTTCAATGGCAAGTGGTGATGCAGTTTTAAGTTCTACCGTACCCGCTATACCCCCCTCAATAAGCGATGCCTTGGGAGATTTATAAACCGCCGCCTCACTAATAAGCTCTGAAGGATACTGATCAAACTCAATTGCCCGGCTTCCGCTGGTCGATACCTGCTCTCTACCGTTTAATGTAGAAAACACAAAGTCACCGGATAGACCACGAATGTTTATCTGCGCGGCTTGCCCCCCGGTTCTTACCGCAGAGATACCCGGCAAGCGGGTCAGTGCATCCGCCATCGACACATCGGGAAGTCCGCCCAAATCGTCTGCAGATATTTGTTCAGAAACCGTATCGGAGAAGCGTTTCTGGTTTAGTGATTGGATCAAGCTGGTACTAAAACCACGTACTTCAATACGCTCTAGGGTATCTTCTTGTGGTCGTTCAACTTCGTCTATTGAGGTGTCTGGTGACTCTTGGGCATAAAGAGGAGCTGCGCTAAACGCGACCCCACTACTTATCAAGGCCGCCATGATAGTGCTGGGTTTGAATGTTTTCATTGGTGTCCCATTCCTTGTTTATTATCGACACTTTTAGGACTACCACCCCCAAAAATGCCTCTTATGGTTCAACACCAAATACTACTGTTTTGTATAAAAAGGGAGCAATGCTATGCATACGTATTCATTTACATCGGCGCAACATATTTTTAATTTACCAGTAAAAAACCAGCGTAATTGTAACAATTCATCCTTAAAAACGAATAAAGCAGCCTTTTGGCTGCTTTATCCTTTACCTGTTTAGTTAGCTAATGCGTTCGTTCGCAGCACTTCTAACCATATGAAATTATTCAACTCATTGCGCGCTTATACTTTGCAACCATCCCATTTATATACTCGTCATGTGTCGGCAACTTAGCAATGGGCTCTTTTTTGATTTCCAACAACCTTGTTAACATTTGATTTAACTGAACTTCAGGCACACTGTTTACCAGACCGTGATAATCCTTAGGAGTAATCCCCTGACCGTACAAGACCTGTAGCCATGAGCTTTCAAGGAATAGATCATTTTGTTCTCGTAGCAGATTTCCGCTTTCTTTAAACAACGCAATTTTATGTGCAAGGGAATCGGGTAAAGTAATATTTCGCATATCATTGAAAAAGGCGCTATCGGTTCGCTCATTTACGGTGTAATGCAAAACAAGAAAATCTCTGATTTGTTCAAACTCTAATTCAGACTGCTTGTTATATTCCGTTTCCAAACTCGGTGCAAAGCCGTTGTGGGGAAACAACTGAATTAAGCGAACAATTGCAGATTGAATGAGGTGAATACTGGTAGATTCAAGTGGCTCTAAGAATCCACTTGATAGACCTACTGCTACTACGTTTTTGTACCACTGCTTACGTCGTCTGCCCGTCGTAAACTTTATCAGTTTAGGGTCGCCCAATGGTTTGGTATCTAAGTTTGACAACAAGGTTTCACAGGCCTGATCATCACTGATATAGCGTGAACTATATACGTGGCCATTACCATTTCTGTGTTGCAGTGGGATCCTCCATTGCCAACCCGCATCGTGGGCAATAGAGCGCGTGTAAGGCGCGGTTTTTTCATGTCGCTCAGACGGTACAGCAATGGCACTATCACAAGGAAGTAAGTGAGACCAATCGTCGTAGCCAGCGCCCAGCGCTTCCTCTATCAATAGCCCCTTAAAGCCCGTGCAATCAACAAATAAGTCCCCTTCAACCACGTCCCCCCTTTCTAAGTGAAGTGCTTGAATAAAACCGCTGTCGGTAAAACGTTGAACACGTGAAATTTTACCTTCTTTGCGTACAACCCCCATATTTTCACTCAGCTTTCGTAAATACTGAGCGTATAAACTGGCGTCAAAATGATAGGCGAAAGGTAGCTCAACGACTGGGTCTTTGGCATTTATCTGCGCAAATCGTCCCGATTCAGCGGCATGGTAATTTAGGTCAAAATCCCACAGGTCGTCTTTTAGGCCTTGCTGGCGCGCCTTTACCCAATAGTGATGAAAATGACAAAATGCCATGCTTTTGCCCGGCGCACCAAAGGTGTGATAGTAGCTTTCACCCTTCGTTTTCCAATTTTCGAACCGTATAGCAAGTTTTATCGTTGCTTTAGTATCATGAAGAAACTGTGCTTCGTCGATACCTAACACTTGGTTTACTAGGCGTATTGGGGGGATGGTAGCTTCGCCAACACCGACCGTACCAATCGCTTCAGATTCAACCAGAGTAATATCAACTGCTTTACCCAACACCTTTTTCATTAATGATGCAGCTAACCAACCAGCCGTTCCACCGCCGGCAATCACTACACGCTTTATCGGTTTATTATGAGGATCTTGCATAAACTTCTCGCAATTCGTACCAAAAATTTTGAAGGGTTCCTTTCATACAAAAAGAAAAGCCACCATTTGCTCTCTCTTTTAGCACAAGCTAAAACAAAAAGCAGCAGGTGGCTTTACACACACGAAGAAATTAGAACTTGTAGTTAAATCCTAGCAAGTAGTTCGTTCCATAAGTTTGGAACTGCGTGATTTGACGGCCGTCAGCCGCGGACGCTTGAATATCATCTTCATCGGTCAGGTTCTGTGCTTGTAAAGTAACACGTAGGCCTTCTAGATATTCGATACCAGACTCGCTAAAGTCATAGCCAATTTGTGCATCAACAAGCGTACCGCCTTGCTTTGTTGCATCAACAAGCGCAAGACTTGTACCTCTTTCCTCAGTCAGGAACTGATCACGTTTTGTTGCAGCCAAACGGAACTCAAAGCCAGCATTTTCATAAAAGAAAGTCATACTGTACGACTCTTCAGACAAGCCAGGAATACGTGTTTCAGTTTGGCCAGGTGCCGCGTCAACTTCACCATCCATGAAGGTTGCACTCGCGAACAAGCCAAAACCTTCGAGTGAATTGTGGATCATGTCAAAGGGTAGTGAACCCTGAAGTTCGTAACCACGCACAAACCCCTCGAACCCATCCAATACTCGGTTAACTTGCCCCTCAAATAGCACTGGAGTTTGACCTTCAGAGCCTTTGTGCAAATCTGGAATATAAAATTCACTAAAATCTTCTACAATTGAAGTGTCGCGATGCCAGTTTTTTATATCCTTATAGAAGAAAGACACAGCCACATAGCCCGTATCCGCAAAGTAGTTTTCGTACGCCAAGTCAAATTGATTAGCCTCAAGTGGTCGCAGCTCAGGGTTGCCCGCACTACCACTCCATGGGCCATTTTCAAGCCTATCGCTAGTTATCTGTCCGTCATTGAAAGCAAATGTAACTTGTGTATTCGGACGCATATCATCCATACGAGGACGAGAAATTACTTTGCTTAAGCCCAAGCGTACAAATTGACCTTCAGCAACTTCTGCAGATAAATTAAGTGTTGGAAGCACATCTGTATAATCAGTGCCACCCGATATAGGGTTTGCAATCGTGTACCCTACTGTATCTGATGTAGTAGCAAAGCCTGTAGATTCTTGATCCGCACTTACTACTTGCAGGCCTACGTTACCGCGCACCCAAATATCACCAAATTCCATCTCTAGGTCTAGTTTGGTGTATAAAGTAAGTAGTTCTTCATCAACGGTGTAAGTATCACCTAGACGGTCATTTTGAACACGGCTCGCATCGTTTTCAATGTAATATCCACTTTCATATAACGCCAGTGAGTCATATGCAAGCACACCATTAATGCCGATAAAATTAAGGTTAGTTACACCAAGCACATCGGGAATTGCTGCATCATCTGGATAAGAAGGCGCTGTAAGATATGCACCATTGTTATCTTTAGATTTTGAGCGGTCAGAGTAAACAACACCTGCAGAAAGGCCTGTTACCACACCCCAATCTACATAACCCTTAACGTCGAAACGAAGGGTATCAAGCTCTTCTTCAAAAAACGGTTGGTTTACGAAGCCGTCTTGTCCGTCAGACTCTAGTAAAGGTGGTGCTCCCCAGGCTTGCGGACCTGCAAGGCTAATAAGTGTTGGGTCGGTAAGGTCAACCGGTGCAATGGTTGGGTGGTCAGAAAACAGTACGCCAGAAGACGTCATTTCCCAACTGCGTGCAGTAAGGGGACGTCCGTCAATACCGGCACGACCGACACCAGAATAGCTCTCTACCTCTATGATCTCTTTCTCTACTTTACCAGTGGAGTAGTCTAGCTCTACTGTCCATGAGTCATTAATTTGATACTCGACATTAACACCAACCGTTGTTAAGTCAGCATCTTGTTGACGCGCATCATTTCGAACGACACTATAAAAGCCATTTGTATAGCCACTCGTTACAAGCCCATTTTCAACACCGGTAATTACATACGGATTAGGGCCCCACTCAGGGCCACCTTCTTCAACGCCTCGGCGCACATCATTTTCAACAAAGTCGATGTAAAGAGCATCTAGCTGAATATTCAATTTATCAGTTGGAGCCCATTCAACTACTGCCGCTATTGAATCACGTTCAAGCATCGCTGAGCGCTGGAATGAGTCATGTCCACCAAGGACTACAGTTCCAGCAGGTACTTCCACTGAATCCAAATCACGTAGTTCACTATCAAAACCGACATCTGCATAACCCCAACCGCGGAAGTATTGCTCCTGGCGCGGCGACTCCATGCTCGCAACAGTTAACGCTAAACCAATGGTATCGTCGGCAAATTGATCGACAAAGTTAACAGAAATGCGGTGACCGTCGTTGTCAAAATCTGGGTTTGGAGAGTCTTCAGCATTCTTTTCGAACGTGCCGTTTACGGTAAACGTGCTTTCTGCCGTTAGAGGCTTAACCGTTTGAAGGTCAATTGAACCACCGATATTTTGGGTAGTCATGCCCGCTTCTGGTGTTTTGTATACCAGAATGTTTGAAATGATTTCCGTTGGATAAAGGTCAAACTCAACCCCACGGTTATCACCCATACCTAGAAGTTCACGACCGTTTAGTGACGTACCAACGTAGTTCTCGTTAAAACCACGAACAGAGATACCACTTGTACGACCGTTACGACGTTCACCAGTTACACCAGGAAGACGTGCGATTGATTCTGCAATACTGGTATCTGGTAGCTTACCAATATCTTCTGCTGATAACGCTTCAACAATTGAGGTGTTATCCATTTTGATTGCTTGAGCACGCTGTAAGCTGCCGCGAATACCGCTCACTTGAATTACTTCAAGATTTGCTTCATCAACAGCATCAGTGTTTGCATCTTGTGCAAATGCTGGTGCACTACCAAACGCCATACCGCCTGAAATAAGCGCAGCTTTAATTAGGTTGGGTTTAAATTGTTTCATAAAACGGGTGTCCCATACGGTTATAGTTGTTGTCTTTTTGTTGTTCTTATGACAATTAAATGACAATACATCTCGTCGGCATAATGCTATAGAGGACCTAGGGTTTACACAATTGCCTGCATACGTATTCAATAAAATTTGTGCAACACGCCGTTAACAAAGGATACGCAGGCCTTTATGTAATTTAACAACACAATGTGGATTTACCGGGGCTTTTACGGCAGATAGTTGTAATTTTGTTACATGCATTTCTGCAGAGTTGTTAATAAGCGCGCACAAAAAAGCCCGCTTAAAGCGGGCTTTTATCACAAAATTGTTAAGCGTTAGCTTACCAACCTGTAGTTTCGCGAAGCGCTTTACCGATTTCGGCAAGTGAACGTACTGTTTTAACGCCTGCGTCTTCTAGTGCTTTGAATTTCTCATCAGCAGTACCTTTACCGCCTGCGATGATTGCACCAGCGTGACCCATACGCTTACCCGGAGGCGCCGTAACACCTGCAATGTAAGAAACAACTGGCTTAGTTACGTTCTCTTTGATGAACGCAGCCGCTTCTTCTTCTGCAGTACCGCCGATCTCACCGATCATAACGATAGCTTCAGTTTGTGGGTCGTCTTGAAACATCTGAAGGATGTCGATGAAGTTTGAACCAGGAATTGGGTCACCACCGATACCAACACAGGTAGACTGGCCGAAACCTTCGTCTGTAGTTTGCTTAACCGCTTCGTACGTAAGTGTACCAGAGCGAGAAACAATACCTACTTTACCAGGCTTGTGAATATGACCAGGCATGATACCAATTTTACACTCTCCAGGAGTGATAACACCTGGGCAGTTTGGACCAATCATGCGAACGCCTTTAGCTTCAACGTATTCTTTAACGTAAAGCATGTCTAGCGTTGGGATACCTTCAGTGATACATACGATTAGCTCGATACCCGCATCTGCAGCTTCAACAATTGAATCTTTACAGAAAGGCGCCGGTACGTAGATAACTGTTGCAGTTGCACCAGTTGCTTCTACCGCTTCACGTACAGTATTGAATACTGGAAGACCTAAGTGCTCAGTACCGCCTTTGCCTGGTGTTACACCACCAACCATTTGCGTACCGTAAGCAATTGCTTGCTCAGAGTGGAATGTACCCTGACCGCCAGTGAAACCCTGGCAAATTACTTTAGTATCTTTATTAATTAATACAGACATTATTTGCCCTCCGCTGCAGCAACAACTTTCTGTGCTGCATCAGTTAGCGATTCAGCAGCAATGATATCAAGACCTGAGTTCGCTAGAACTTCACGGCCAAGCTCTGCATTGGTACCTTCAAGACGTACTACTACTGGTACTTCTACGCCAACTTCTTTAACCGCACCGATAATACCTTCTGCGATCATGTCACAGCGTACGATACCACCGAAGATGTTAACCAATACCGCTTTAACATTGTCATCAGAAAGGATGATTTTGAATGCTTCAGCTACACGCTCTTTAGTCGCGCCGCCACCAACGTCTAGGAAGTTAGCTGGCTTGCCGCCGTGTAGGTTTACGATGTCCATAGTACCCATTGCAAGGCCAGCACCGTTAACCATACAACCTACGTTACCGTCTAGTGCAACATAGTTTAGTTCCCACTGAGCTGCGTGAGCTTCACGGGCGTCTTCTTGCGAAGGATCTTGCATATCTTTCAGCTTAGGCTGACGATATAGCGCGTTACCATCGATACCTACTTTTGCGTCTAGGCAGTGTAGGTTACCGTCAGTTTTGATAACTAACGGGTTAATTTCGATAAGTGCAACGTCAAGCTCTTCAAACATCTTAGCTAGGCCAAGGAAGATTTGAGTGAATTGCTTAATTTGAACGCCAGAAAGACCAAGAGCAAACGCCATTTCGCGTGCTTGGTAAGGCTGAGGACCTACGATTGGGTCGATTTCAGCTTTAAGGATCTTCTCTGGGGTTTCTTCTGCAACAGTTTCAATCTCAACGCCACCTTCAGTAGATGCCATAAATACAACGCGACGGGTTGTACGGTCAACTACTGCACCAAGGTAAAGCTCGTTAGCGATATCTGTGCAAGATTCAACTAGGATTTTGCTCACAGGCTGACCGTTTTCGTCAGTCTGGAAAGTCACCAAATTTTTGCCAAGCCAGTTTTCAGCGAAAGCGCGAATGTCGTCTTTGTTTTTAACTAGCTTTACACCGCCAGCTTTACCGCGACCGCCCGCGTGTACCTGACACTTAACTACCCACTCTTCTCCGCCGATTCGGTCAGCGGCTTCTACAGCACCTTGAGCAGTGTCTGCTGCGTATCCTTCAGAAACAGGCAAGCCGTATTCTTTGAATAGCTGCTTACCTTGGTATTCATGCAAATTCATGGTGTTTCTATCCGATTTTTAGTAAGACAAAAGCCGCAAATGCGACTTGATTAGTTTGACTGATATTATAGGGCAAATATCAGCGTTGCGTTAGGTGCTAAGCAAACTTACGCATGCGAAGCACCCAACCACAATTCCGCGAGATGAAAACCTTAAACGTCTAGTAATAGACGTGTTGGATCTTCTAGCATCTCTTTAACGGTTACCAAGAACCCTACCGATTCTTTACCATCGATAATACGGTGGTCATAAGAAAGCGCTAGGTACATCATTGGTAGAATTTCTACTTTGCCATTAACTGCCATTGGGCGATCTTGGATTTTGTGCATACCAAGAATTGCGCTTTGTGGCGGGTTAATGATTGGTGTAGACATTAGTGAACCAAACACACCACCGTTGGTGATTGTGAAATTACCACCTTGTAGTTCAGCGAGTGACAGCTTACCGTCACGGCCTTTAAGTGCTAGTTCCTTAATTCCTTTTTCAACACCCGCCATACCCAGTGTATCAGTATCTTTAAGTACTGGTGTCACAAGGCCACGCGGTGTAGAAACAGCAATCGATACATCGAAATAGTTGTGATAAACAATATCATCACCGTCGATAGACGCGTTAACTTCAGGAAAACGCTTAAGCGCTTCAGTTACGGCTTTCACGTAGAAAGACATAAAGCCAAGACGAATACCGTGACGTTTCTCGAAGCTTTCTTGATACTGCTTACGAAGGTCCATAATAGGCTTCATGTTGACTTCGTTAAACGTAGTCAACATTGCTGTTGAGTTTTTCGCTTCAAGAAGACGATTAGCAATTGTTTTACGAAGACGCGTCATAGGTACACGCTTCTCAGTGCGGTTGCCCGTTGGCAATTCCGCTGGCGCTGACTCGGTTGATGCAGGCGCTGATTTTTGAGCACTGTCACCACCTTTTAGGTACTTTTCAACGTCTTCTTTAGTGATACGGCCATTTTTGCCCGTACCCTTAACTTTAGACGCATCTACGCCTTTCTCAGCTAGAAGACGACGTACAGATGGGCTAAGCGCATCGCTGCTTTCGTCGTTGTCATCGCTCTCTTCTGAAGCCGCTGGTGCTGATGCACCGCCTGCAGCGCCTTCAACAAACTTGGCAATAACTTCTTCAGCTGTCACTGTTGCGCCTTCTTCAGCGATGATTTCTGCAAGAGAACCATCTGCAGGCGCTACCACTTCAAGTACGACCTTGTCAGTTTCAATGTCAACCAAGTTTTGGTCACGAGACACCGCTTCGCCTACCGCAACATGCCAAGTAGCAATAGTTGCATCAGCAACAGATTCTGGAAGAACAGGTACTTTCACGTCAGATGCTTTGCCAGAAGCCGCTGGAGCAGCTTCTTCTTTAGACTCTTCTTTAGACTCACTCTTAGCTTTCGGCTCAGAAGCTGCAGCTGCGCCGCCCTTCTCTAGCTTTGCGATTACTTGCTCGCCTAAAACTGTTGCACCCTCTTCGTTTAGGATTTCACCAATTGTACCGTCCGCTGGCGCCACAACTTCTAAAACCACTTTATCAGTTTCAATATCAACCAGGTTCTGGTCTCGTTTAACTGCGTCACCGGCCTTAACGTGCCAGGTTGCAATGGTGGCATCGGCAACTGACTCAGGTAGAACCGGAACTTTTATCTCAATTGTCATTACTGTTCCTTATTTAATTGTGAGTGCGTTTTCAACCAGGGCTTTCTGTTGCTGGTTGTGAACGGATACATAACCTACTGCAGGTGACGAGGATGCATCACGGCCTGCATATGTTAATTTCGCACCATCTGGAATTGCTTGCCAGAAATGGTGTTGGCTACAGTACCAAGCGCCTTGGTTTTGAGGCTCTTCTTGACACCAAACCCAATCTTTTACATGGCTGTATTGTGCCACAACTTTAGCGCATTCTTCTTGTGGGAATGGATAAAGTTGCTCTAAACGGATGATTGCAACGTCTGTTTGCTCATTTTTACGGCGTTGGTCTAACAAATCGTAGTAAACCTTGCCCGAACACATAACAACACGCTTCACGTTCTTCGGATCAATGTCGTCAATTTCATCTATCACGTTGTGGAATTTACCTTCCGCTAGCTCTTCTAACGAAGATACCGCCATTGGGTGACGTAATAATGACTTAGGCGACATGACGATAAGCGGTTTACGCATTGGGCGAACCACTTGGCGACGAAGCATGTTGTATACCTGTGCAGGTGTAGAAGGCACACACACTTGCCAGTTGTGATCAGCACACATCTGAAGGAAACGTTCAAGGCGTGCAGAACTATGCTCTGGGCCTTGACCTTCATAACCATGTGGAAGTAAAACGGTTAGACCACACAAACGGCCCCACTTTGCTTCACCTGAACTTAAGAATTGGTCGAATACAACCTGTGCGCCGTTAGCGAAGTCACCAAACTGGGCTTCCCAAATGGTCAGGCACGTTGGCTCTGCCGTCGCATAGCCGTATTCAAATGCCATTACTGCTTCTTCCGAAAGCACAGAGTCGTAAATTTCAATTTCACCCTGACCTTCGCGAATATGCTGCAGAGGCATATACGTCGATGCGTCTTTTTGATTGTGTAATACCGCGTGACGGTGGAAGAAAGTACCACGGCCAGAATCCTGACCCGTAATGCGAATATCTTCGCCGGCGTCAACGATAGTGGCATAGGCTAAGTTTTCAGCCATCCCCCAATCTAACTTCTTCTCGCCTGCAACCATAGCCTTACGGTCTTGGTACAGCTTATTTACACGAGACTGAAGCTTATGATCTTCAGGAATAGTAGTGATTGACTCACCTAGCTCTTTAAGCTTCTCAACTGAAAGTGCGCCATCGTAAGGCGTATCCCAGTCGTGTCCAAGATACGGAGACCAGTCAACACTGTGCTCGGTCATTGGACGCCACTCTTCTACAACACAAGCGCCGTGATCCAACGCTTCACGATACTCTTCAAGGTAGCGGTCTGCATCCCGTTGCTCAATTACGCCTTCAGCTATAAGTTGGTCAGCATATAGCACACGCGGTACAGGGTGCTTTTTAATTTTTTGGTACATCAACGGCTGCGTTGCATTCGGCTCATCCGCTTCGTTGTGACCATGACGACGGTAACAAACAAGGTCAATTACCACGTCTTTCTTAAACTTGTTGCGATACTCAAGCGCAAGCTGTGTAACAAAGGCAACCGCTTCTGGGTCATCTGAGTTAACATGGAAAATTGGCGCCTGCACCATTTTCGCGATGTCGGTACAGTATTGCGTTGAACGGGTATCTTCTGTTTTCGACGTGGTAAAGCCAACTTGGTTGTTTACCACAATGCGAACGGTGCCACCCACAGCAAAACCGCGAGTTTGTGACATATTAAAGGTTTCTTGAACTACACCCTGACCCGCAATAGCAGAGTCACCGTGGATAGTTATTGGCAACACTGTGTTAGTGTCGTTATCACGACGTGCTAAACGAGCGCGTACCGACCCCATAACTACCGGGTTAACAATTTCAAGGTGAGACGGGTTAAACGCTAGCGCTAGGTGAACATTGCCACCTGGCGTTGCAAAGTCTGAAGAGAAACCGGCGTGGTATTTCACGTCACCCGCACCTAGCGAGTCGTCGTGTTTACCAGAGAATTCGTCAAACAGTACTGACGGGTTTTTACCCAGTACGTTTACCAATACGTTCAATCGACCACGGTGAGCCATGCCGATAACCACTTCTTTGGTACCCGCAGTGCCCGCTTTTGTGATCAAGCCTTTAAGCATAGGAATTAGCGCATCGCCGCCTTCTAGAGAGAAACGCTTTGCACCTGGGAATTTAGAACCCAAGTATTTTTCCATGCCGTCGGCCGCAGTAAGGCCTTTAAGAATACCTAACTTCTCATCACGAGAAATTTCAGGCTTGGCCTGAACAGATTCTATCTTTTGCTGTAACCAACGCTTTTGTTCAGTGTCGGTAATGTGCATGTACTCTGCACCGATAGAGCCGCAGTAAGTTCTGTTAAGCGATTTAAACAGTTCTCCAAGTGGCATTGACTCTTTGCCGATAGCATAAGAACCCACGTTGAAAACCGAATCGAAATCTTGCTCAGATAGGCTGTGGTGAGAAAGTTCTAAGTCGCGCACACGCTCTTGCTGCCATAGACCAAGTGGGTCTAAGTTTGCGTGTTGGTGACCGCGGAAGCGGAACGCGTTAATTAACTGAAGGACTTTAACTTGCCTGTCGTCTGAGACATTAGCAGAAGGAGAAGACGGACTAGACATGCGGGCGGTTGGCCCTAACGCAGCAAGTTGCCTAAATTGATTCTTAATAGTTGTATGATTGGTTTCTAACTCTACGCCATCGACTTTGGGGAGGTTATCGAAGATTTGTCGCCAATTTTCAGAGACACTTTGCGGGTCTTCTAAATAGGTTTCATACAACTCTTCAACATAGGCAGCGTTGGCACCTGCCATGTGCGAGGAATCCCACCACGCTTTCATCACGCTTTCTTGCATTTAATTTGCCTTGCTACGTTTTATAAAATCTAGTTAACAATCA
Source organism: Alteromonas sp. G5_S2_22_S1 (assembly GCF_054968525.1). Lineage (NCBI taxonomy): Bacteria > Pseudomonadati > Pseudomonadota > Gammaproteobacteria > Alteromonadales > Alteromonadaceae > Alteromonas > Alteromonas sp. G5_S2_22_S1. Next base: position 219,248 of record NZ_JBQKUJ010000005.1, read on the forward strand.
AGATGTATTATAAGGTTATTCTCAGCATAACCAAGTGTTATAACGGAGAATATATAAAAAAATAGCCATCCTTATTGGATGGCTATTTAGCGTATCGCATCTATAACTTAGGAAGTTATCAGACTATAGTACTAAACAGCCCGTTGTAAAAGCATTGACTTGATTTGGCCAATAGCTTTTGTTGGGTTCAATCCTTTAGGACATACACTTACACAGTTCATGATACCGTGACAGCGGAATACGCTGAATGCATCGTCAAGCTCGTTAAGACGCTCTTCTGTCGCAGTGTCACGGCTATCAATTAAGAATCGATAAGCGTGAAGTAGACCGGCCGGACCGATAAACTTGTCAGGGTTCCACCAAAATGATGGGCAAGACGTCGAACAACATGCACATAAGATACACTCATATAAACCATCTAACTTAGCGCGCTCTTCAGGTGACTGAAGGTGCTCACGAGCCGGCGGCTGCTTGCTGTCGTTAATTAAGAAAGGCTTAATCTTTTCGTACTGTGTATAGAACTGCGTCATATCAACAACAAGGTCACGTACAACAGGTAGACCTGGAAGTGGACGAACGACTATTTTGCCTTTGCCCAGCGCAGAAAGTGGAGTAATACATGCTAGGCCGTTTTTGCCGTTCATGTTTACACCGTCAGAACCACATACACCTTCGCGGCATGAGCGACGGAAAGAAAGCGTCGGATCCTGCTCTTTAAGTGCAAGTAGCGCATCTAGCACCATCATGTCTTGACCTTCCTCTACTTCTAGAGTGTAGTCTTGCATGCGAGGCTTCGCATCTACTTCTGGGTTATAACGATAAATCGAAAAAGTTAATTGCATGATCGTTGCCTCTCTTAATATGAACGCACTTTAGGCGGGAATGCTTCCCTAAGCTTAGGCGCCATATTCACTTCACGTTTAATCATTTTATCCGTGTTCGGATCATAAATGCTGTGACATAGCCAGTTATCATCATCTCGGTCCGGGAAGTCGAAGCGGCTGTGTGCGCCACGGCTTTCCGTTCTGAAATTCGCTGCTACTGCCGTGCTGTACGCGGTTTCCATAAGGTTATCAAGTTCTAAACACTCTATACGTTGGGTATTGAAGTCTGAACTCTTGTCGTCAAGGCGAGCATTCTTGAGGCGCTCACGAATTTCGCTAAGCTCTTTAAGTCCTTCCGCCATTGCGTCACCTTCACGGAATACCGAGAAGTTAAGCTGCATACATTCTTGCAAATCTTTCTTAATTTGGACTGGGTCTTCGCCCTTGCCTTTTTCTGAATTTTCCCAACGATTGAAACGAGCCATTGACGCTTCAAGATCAGATTCTGACGCGTCGCGCGTTGGGGCCATATCAGATAATGTCTTACCAAGGTGTAAACCAGTCGCACGACCGAATACAACAAGGTCAAGTAGCGAGTTACCGCCAAGGCGGTTAGCGCCGTGTACCGATACACAAGCAATCTCACCACAAGCAAATAGACCATTAACAACTTTGTCGTTACCGTTTTCATCAACCGTTAGACATTGGCCATCAACGTTCGTTGGAATACCACCCATCATATAGTGACAAGTAGGAATTACTGGAATTGGCTCTTTTACTGGGTCAACGTGTGCAAACGTACGGGATAGCTCAAGGATACCAGGTAGACGCGATTCAAGAACGTCTTTACCAAGGTGATCAAGCTTAAGCTTAATGTGTGTACCCCATGGGCCTTCACAACCGCGGCCTTCGCGAATCTCTGTCATCATTGAACGCGCAACAACGTCACGACCAGCAAGGTCTTTCGCGTTTGGCGCATAACGTTCCATGAAGCGCTCGCCGTCTTTGTTTAGTAGGTAACCACCTTCACCGCGACAACCTTCGGTAACCAATGTACCTGCGCCAGCAATACCCGTTGGGTGGAACTGCCACATTTCCATATCCTGAACTGCAACACCTGCACGAAGCGCCATACCCACACCGTCACCGGTATTGATGTGTGCGTTTGTGGTAGACGCATAGATACGCCCTGCACCACCCGTTGCAAGTACAACAGCGCGCGACTTGAAGTAAACTACTTCGCCAGATTCGATGTCGATTGCTGTACAACCTACTACGTCACCGTCTTGGTTTTTCACTAAATCTAGCGCGTACCACTCAGAAAATACTTTTGTTTTATTCTTTACGTTTTGTTGGTAAAGAAGGTGAAGAAGTGCGTGACCGGTACGGTCAGCCGCTGCTGCCGTACGAGCACCCTGCTCGCCACCAAAGTTCTTAGACTGACCACCAAAAGGACGCTGGTAAATTTTACCGTTTTCGAAGCGAGAGAAAGGAAGACCCATGTTCTCCATCTCAATGATTGCTTCAGGTCCTGTCTTACACATGTATTCGATAGCGTCTTGGTCACCGATATAATCTGACCCCTTTACGGTGTCATACATGTGCCATTCCCAGTTGTCTTCGTGTGAATTACCCAATGCTACGGTAATACCACCTTGTGCAGACACAGTGTGAGAACGGGTTGGAAATACTTTTGAAAGCAGAGCGCAAGATTTACCAGACTCTGAAATCTGGAGTGCTGCGCGCATACCTGCACCGCCGGCACCAATTACTACTGCATCAAACTCGTGAACGGGTAAACTCATTTTACACTCCCCACAATACGAATAGGCCCACAGCTACGTAGCCGAACGCGATGATATTTAATATATATTGTAGTACCGCACGTAGACCTGTCGCTTTAACATAGTCTGTAAGTACCTGCCAAAGGCCGATACGCACGTGGATCATCACTGCTACTAGTGCTGCCAATGTGAAAACTTTCATAGCTAGGCCAGAGAACAAACCTCGCCATTCGATAAACGTTAAGTTATCGGTGGTAATAAAAAACCACGCCATGAAAACCGAGTACGCGAAAATTATCGCTGCTGTTGCGCGAAGAGATACGTAGTCTTGTACGCCGTCACGCTTTATGCTTGCTTGGTTGGTTACCATAATGCAACTCCCAGTACTACGGTCAGTACAACCCAAAGTGCGATAACTGCTTTAGCACTTGTATTGCCCGACTCTAGTTCTTCCCAGTGACCTAAATCCATAACAACGTGTCTTAGGCCGCCTAGAATGTGATACGTCAGCGCTGAGGCTGTGCCAATTGCGACAAATTTTCCAAGGAAACCGTCCATGATTGCTTGTACGTTCGCGAAACCTTCAGCCGAGTGAACAGAAACTGCCCAAGCCCAAATAACGAAAAGAAGCGCGAAGAACATTGCAACACCGGTTACACGGTGGAGAATTGACGAAATAGCAGAGGGCGGAAATTTAATAGTATTGAGTTCTAAATTTACTGGTCTTTGCTTTTTCACAATGTATGCCTGTTTAATCCGTAGGGGATAATGAATTTCTTACCTTTATTATGTCCTGAGTAAGTGAATTCGATTTTTAACCTGTTAATTGCCTCATCCATTGAGTTGTTAACAATTTGTGAATTATTCTTTAATGCTTGTAACAGAATAATTATTCCGATTCCAAAGCACCGCTGAGTATATCCAGCGTAGTATATAATTACAATTTTTTGTGCCGTAGTAAGACTTTAGTCTTTATCTGTACTTTTATAGTCATTATTTTGATTAAAAAGAGTTCAAAATTGAGCGCAACATGTCGAAACGCTTGCAATTACAGCGTCTTGAAGTTTAACAGCAGGCACTAGGAATAACTATGCATATCAATAAGAAATTAAGCACTTTTAATCTGTATGGGTAATTATTCCTCATCAAAAGATTACTTTTTAAACTAACCTGTTAATATATTTATCGTTCGGTGGTTTACCTTTGTCGAAAAGCCATTGATAATTGCACCGTATCGGGCAAAGTGAATTCCCAGCAAGTTAATTAATCGTTATCCGATTGCTAGTATTTTTTTAAGCAATTTGGAATATTTATTGTTCAAATATGCAATTAAATTGACTTGTTGGTGCATAATAAAGTACAAATACGCCCACTTTTCCCAACGAAGCGGATATTTTCGTCCGTTTTCGCTGCAAACAGAACCATTCTGAGGAGAGCATTTTATGGCAGATCAGAAAGCCATTCTTAAAGCCGGCGGTAAGGAAATCGAGCTTCCTATCTTGTCTGGCACTGAAGGACAAGATGTAATCGACGTCCGTACGGTAGGCCAACACGGTTATTTCACGTACGACCCAGGTTTTATGGCGACAGGATCTTGCGAGTCTTCAATTACCTACATTGATGGCGCTCAAGGTGTATTATTACACCGCGGTTTCCCTATTGAAGAACTAGCGCGTGACGCAGACTATCTTGAAGTTTGTCACATGCTTCTTCACGGTGATGCACCAACAAAAGAACAGTACGAAGAATTCAAAGAGACAATTACTCGTCACACCATGGTACATGAACAAATTAACATGTTCTTCCACGGTTTCCGCAACGACGCGCACCCTATGGCAATGCTATGTGGTACCGTTGGCGCTATGTCTTCGTTCTATCACAGTGATTTAGACGTTTCTAACGAAGAGCAGCGTGTTCGCAGCGCTCACCGTCTAATTGCGAAAATGCCTACCCTTGTTGCTATGTGTTATAAATACAACATCGGTCAGCCTTTCGTATATCCACGTAACGACCTAAGCTATGCAGCTAACTTCCTGAACATGATGTTCTCTGTACCTGCAGAAGAATTTCAAATCAGCCCTGCTGTAGAGCGTGCGATGGACCGTATCTTTACCCTTCACGCTGACCACGAGCAAAACGCGTCTACCTCAACGGTACGCCTTGCTGGTTCGTCTGGCGCTAACCCTTACGCGTGTATTGCGGCAGGTGTTGCGTCACTTTGGGGACCTGCTCACGGTGGTGCAAACGAAGCATGTCTTAACATGCTAGAAGAAATCGGTACAGTTGACCGCATTCCTGAGTTTATTGCTCGTGCTAAAGACAAGAATGACCCGTTCCGTCTGATGGGCTTCGGTCACCGTGTTTATAAAAACCACGACCCACGTGCTACAGTAATGCGTGAAAGCTGCCACGAAGTATTGAGCGAACTTAACGTGAAAGACCCACTGCTAGAAGTAGCAATGGAACTTGAAAAAATTGCGTTGAGCGACCCTTACTTCGCAGAGAAGAAACTGTTCCCGAACGTAGACTTCTACTCAGGTATCGTACTAAAAGCCATTGGTATTCCTACAAACATGTTTACCTGTATCTTCGCCCTGTCTCGTACAGTAGGCTGGATTTCTCACTGGCATGAAATGATGAGCGACCCTAAGCAAAAAATTGGTCGTCCTCGTCAGTTATACACTGGTCACAGCCAGCGTAAGTACACGCCAATCAAGTAATACGGAACTAAGTATTACCCTTGATAGTAAAAATAGCGCCTCTATGGCGCTATTTTTGTTTTAGAAATTTGTATTAAAGGAACATCAATGCCCTATTCTGCCGTTTTGCTAGGTATTGCAGGTCTTATCCCCTTTGTCGCTATGCCATTAGCATACCAATTCAATTTATTGCCCCTTACTCAAAGTGCGGTTTATTTTGTACAGTACTCTGCCGTATTGTTGTCTTTTTTCGGTGGTATTCATTGGTGGGATGCAATTAGCAATCAGCGTTATGACAAACAGATGTTCATTGCCATGTTGCCTACCATTATCGGCTGGCTGTGCTTGGTATTTTCAAATGATGTCAAAGTGTTTGGTGTATTGTCATTAAGCTATGTGGCTGTGCTCATGTATGACAAGTTCACCCTTAGCCTACCTAAAGAGCAAGTGGTAAGCTACATTAGCCTTCGTATGGGGCTAACTAGCGTTGTGGTAGTTTGCCACGCGTGGATGATTTATTTAATCGCTTAAAAAAGCCAACACGTTACGTAAATTATTTGCGCGTTAGTCATCTTAAAAAACTTATATCGGTTACACGTAACCAGACTAAGCTTTTGAATTTTTTATGATTTTATTTTCTCAAATCAAAAAAGGCGACAAACTATTAAAAGTATTGTCGCCCTATCGTTTTCACATGACTTAAATGAACAAACTGCCGTTAATCGCGATGATTACTCATCGCGAATAAGTGTAAGCAGCGCCTCTGTCTTCTCTTCCATCAAGGCAATGTCGCCTTTACTTTCAACATTTAAACGAATAACTGGTTCAGTGTTCGATTTGCGCAAATTAAAGCGCCAGTTTCCAAATTCTAAACCTAAGCCATCCGTTGTATCTATAACGCTAGCCTGAGGTTTATATTTACTCGTTACACGCTCAAGTGCTGCGTCAGCATCTTTAAGCTTGCTATTGATTTCACCTGATGATGGAAACGCTTCAATACGCGCTTTAACCATGCTTGCTAGCGTTTGTTTTTTCACGCAAACAAGTTCAGCAATGAGTAGCCAAGGGATCATACCTGAATCACAGTACGCAAAATCTCTGAAATAGTGGTGCGCGCTCATTTCTCCGCCATACACCGCATCTTCTTTGCGCATACGTTCTTTAATAAACGCATGACCGGTTTTTGATTTGATGGGGGTACCGCCCGCGTTCGCTACAATATCTTCTGTATTCCAATACACGCGTGGGTCGTAAATAATTTTGCTGTCGGTATTTTTCTCGATAAACGCCTCAGCCAGCAAGCCAACAATGTAGTATCCCTCAATAAATTCACCGTCTGCATCAAACAAGAAACAGCGGTCGAAGTCTCCATCCCACGCGATACCAAAATCAGCACCCGACGCTTTAACCGCATCAGCAGTATCGGCACGATTTTCTGGTAGTAATGGGTTAGGAATACCGTTTGGAAATGTACCATCTGCGTCGTGGTGTACTTTTATAAATTCAATGGGTACGCCCTGCGACTTCATTTCTTTCTCGATAGCGTCTAGTGCCGGGCCTGCGGCGCCATTACCAGCATTCACCACAACTTTTAGCGGCGTAAAATTACTTAAATTCACATAAGACAGCATGTGAGAAACATAGTCAGACATACACGACTTAACCGCGTATTTACCAGTGTTAGAAAGCTTAACTTCGTTTACATGAGCAGTACCGTTAAAGAACGCGTCGGCATCGATCGTTACACCGTTAGTGTAGTGCGCTAACCGTTCTGACACGTAATCGTCGCCTAACGCTTCCGCTTTCTCTTTTATTGCGTTTAAGCCTGTGTCACCGCTAATAGGAACAGAACCCGCTTTTACCAGCTTCATGCCGTTGTAATTGATGGGGTTGTGGCTTGCTGTTACTTCAATACCGCCGTCCACACCAAGGTGCTTTGTAGCGAAATAAATTTCTTCGGTTCCTGCCATGCCAATGTCAGTAACGGTTGCACCAGCGTCTATGAGGCCTGCGCTTAACGCTAGTTTTAATGGCGTGGACGTAAGACGCACATCACTGCCAACGACAACGGTTTTCGCATTTAATTCTTGAGCAAAAGCATAGCCAATTCGGTACGCTACCTCTTCGGTTAGCTGTGAGTTAAGTTCGCCACGAATATCGTATGCTTTAAAGCAGGTAATTGGGGTTGCCATTTGGATCGAAATTCCCTGTGTTTTAACTATTTATGATTACTTTAATGCTTTTTACGACCTTAAAGCGCTAAGCGCCTTTTTGATGACATCGTAAAAGAGAAGAAAACATGTATTTAAACATAGTGATATTAAATCATTAGGGGGAGTGAATTACTATTTCAATTTGTGAAAAGGCAGCAATTGCCCACATACGGGCTCAAATGCGCGTACTTAGCGCGTTAACTCATAGTACACGCGGTTTTAAGAGGCACGTTAATGACGATTATTTTGAATAATAGGAAAGTGCCTGTTGTAAGCCAAGCGGTTCTAAAGTAAAAAAGCTTATGCCCTTACTTTGCTAATACACCGCTTTGATAATCATTAAACGCCTGAACAATTTCTTGCTGAGAGTTCATCACAAAAGGGCCATATTGAACCACAGGCTCGTTAATAGGCTTACCCGATACTACTATAAACTTACATTCCGTATCAGTCGAAACACAAAGCTGCGTTCCCTTCTGTGATAAAACGCCAAGCTCTCCTTGTTCCAGAGTAGTTTCGTTGCCCTGATCACCTTTATTAACGACGACATCACCTTCGTAAACATAGATAAATGCAGATTCATCTGAATTCATGGCAATTTCAGAAGGCCCGCTTTTCAATGCCACGTCTAAAAAGGTGGGCGATACGGCGGTTGTCTTAACAGGCCCTTGTACTCCTTCAATCGCTCCTGCTAATACTTTTACGTCTGCATTTTGAATGTGCGCCATTGGAACACTATCCGGCTGAATATCTTGATAGTTGGGCGCTGACATCTTCTCAATTGCGGGTAGGTTTACCCACAACTGAAAGCCTTGCAATAAACCCTCTTCTTGCTCCGGCATTTCCTCATGAATAATGCCTCTGCCTGCGTTCATCCATTGAATTCCCCCTGCATCAATCACGCCCTCATTACCCACAGAGTCCTTGTGACGCATTTTACCTGCAAGCATATAGGTAACGGTCTGAAACCCTCGATGAGGATGAGGTGGAAAACCCGCTATATACTCACCAGGGTTATCTGAACCAAAAAAATCTAGCATGAGAAATGGATCTAATCGAGGCAGATCGGGCTGGCCGATGATACGTGTGAGTGACACGCCTGCACCGTCGCTGGTTGGCATACCCGTGACGACTTTTTCTATCGTTTTTTGCGCGTTAACTGTGAACGACATAGCTTGTACCTACCTTAAATTCTTACTAAAAAGCCATTACTCGATACTTTCGCGGCCATGGGCCGACATAAGGTCTTGCTCGGGCCCTACCGGGATGACTTGCGTTGGGTTTATCATGGTATGGCTGTAATAATAATGTCTCTTGATATGATCAAAATTCACCGTATCAGCAACACCCGGCACCTGATAGAGTTCTTTCATATAGCCGAATATATTCGGATAATCTGCAATTTGCTTCTTATTACATTTGAAGTGACCGTGATAAACCGCGTCAAAGCGAATTAGCGTGGTAAATAAACGCCAATCGGCTTCGGTGATTTGACTGCCAACCAAATAGCGTTGTTTACTCAGTCTTTCTTCAACCATATCTAAAGCATGGAACAAAGCATTCACCGCCTCTTGGTAAGCCTCTTGTGTTGTAGCAAACCCCGCCTTATACACACCATTATTGATGTCGTGATATACCATGTTGTTAATGGTATCGATTTCTTCGCGAAGGGCTTCAGGGTAATAGTCGTCGTTGTTGTTAGTGAGTGCGTCAAATCCACTGTTGAAAATGCGAATGATCTCGGCCGATTCATTATTAACGATGGTTTCGGTTTGTTTGTCCCATAAAACGGGAACGGTAACACGACTCGTTATTTCGGGTTCGGCTTTCGTGTAGATCTGGTGGGCATAATCAAACCCGTAAAGCTTATCTCCGGTTGCCCCAGGGTAGTCTTTAAACTCCCACCCGTTATCAAGCATTTCAGGGTGAACAACAGAGACATCAATATGCGCTTCCAACCCCTTTAGCTTTCTAAAAATGAGTGCTCTATGCGCCCATGGACAAGCTAAAGATACGTATAGGTGATAACGGCCTGATTCAACTGTGAATGTTCCGCTGTCATCGCTGTTAACTGTGTCACGAAATTTGGATGCCTGGCGTTCAAATTTCCCACCGCTTTTACTGGTATCGTACCACTTATCTTGCCATTTTCCGTCAACGAGTAAGCCCATTTGCCTGCCCCTTTTTTCTATCTCATTACACAATGAGTTTATTAAAACATGTATTGTGTAGAACGTATGTTGCTTAAAATCGGATTTATTATTCGAAAAAACTGGAGTGTATTGATCTTTGGTATTCACTTTTGAGATGATGCGCGCCCTGCTAGTGTGTTTACGCGTTTTATCGCTAACCCACGTCCGTATTGTTTAATTGTTAAGTGAAGTAAAGCATGTCTGATGATCCTCGTTTAGGTGGTATTGTGCGTTTGTACGGCGCACAACAAACCAATAATTTAGCCAATAGCCACGTCGCCGTAGTAGGTATTGGTGGCGTAGGAAGTTGGACTGCCGAAGCGCTAGCCCGTTCGGGCGTTGGCACAATCACACTTATTGATTTAGACGATGTTTGCGTTACTAACACAAACCGTCAGATTCACGCACTTTCAAATACGATAGGCGAACCCAAGGTCGAGGCCATTGCGTCGCGTATTGCGCTAATAAACCCTAATTGCAAAGTAAACTGTGTTGAAGATTTTGTCACGCCTGACAATACAGCCACGCTTTTGACCAAAGAAATGGATACAGTGGTTGATGCTACTGACAGCATACGTGCAAAAGCCGCTATGATTGCTCACTGTAAACGCAACAAAATCCCTATTGTTACGGTAGGTGGCGCTGGCGGCCAGATAGACCCCACACAGGTGACCAAAGGCGACCTAGCTAAGACGACGCAAGACCCGCTAGCTGCCAAATTGCGCAGTGAACTTCGCAGAAACTACAATTTTAGCAAGAACCCTAAGCGCCGCTTTGGTGTGGAATGCATTTATTCTACTGAGCAGTTGCGTTACCCGCAACCAGATGGCTCAGTGTGCTATAACAAGTCGGCAATGGAGGGAGGAACTCGACTCGATTGTGCAGGCGGTTTTGGGGCTGTTGTTACTGTTACTGCGACATTTGGTATGTTCGCAGCGGCGAGTGTGATTAACAGATTAACTGGACAAAAATAGACTTTGGCCGATAACTTACGCACAATAGCTACCAAACAGTAAGGGCTTGCTTAGTGCGCGTTTGCTCGATGTAGCGCATTTTCTGTTAATGAAAACAAAACGCTTTCTATCAGCTAATTTTATGCGCAAGTTAATGTAATTTTGACTAGCAACCAGGTTTACTTATTCAATTATTGGTTACAATACCAATGCCATTCTCGGTGAGAAGGAGAACAAGATGTCACCAGATGAACTCAATAAATTAATGTCAGACTGCGCTAAAGACGCAGCAGTAACCGCAGCCGATGAGTTCAATATAGTACTCGACAACTCACCAGAGAGTGTTGCTTTAGTTGATGACGTTCTGCTTAGCTTTGTTGATAAATACCACGACTTAGCTCTAGAAGACGAAGCGGTCTTTACCATCTGCAATATTTTTGGCGCGTATATAGGTGAGATTTTGAAAGCGCAATTAGATGGTGAGTGGATTTACGATCAATCTAACCCTAAAGCGCCTTCAGTATTTTTAAAAGTGGGCGATAATACGTATGCACTCGCTGGAATCTGTTACGAGCGCCTGGTTAACGATAGTCAAATTAGTGTGTTTGCTTATTATGAACAGGCCCTTGCCAACCACAAAGCGCATCACTAAGGGCCAGCCCCTTTCATCTCGTTAAGCGCCTTTACCTTTAAGGGTTAGGCGCTTTCCAATCTTCTACCATCCACTTCAAGTGACGGCTTTTTGATATGGCATAAAGCGCAATGCTATAGAATGCCATTTTAACACCGGTAATGTATTCAAACCCCCAATGATGATGCATAGCATAATAGAGTTGTACACACAGCAATAATACCACGCCAATTTGTGCTAGCGGAATTACCCAACGGCGCCAGTTGAGGTAACCTTTTTTCCACAGTCTCTCTCGCTGACTGACTAACACCAGTGCCAGAAAAACCGGTAGGCTTGCCAAAAGCCCAAGACCTAAACTTTCTTTTTGTGGGTAGAAAAACGCAAGTAACTCACTGGTTTGTGTTCGAGACGCTAAGGAAAAGATAAACGCTAGCCAATCGATGCATAAAAGAATAAATACGCTATACAGCCAACGAGGAGGAAGGATGCGCCCAGATTCGTCGTAATAAGAAAGTGGGAGTTTTAACATGGGTTCACTTTTTTCATTTCCACTTTTGAACAGCGCTTAATACGCTTCTTTATTGAAGTTTTGTATCAGGAAGATACTAAAGTGGGGATAACTTCAAAATTTTAAACAGGCAGGGTTTTAGTATTTCTTCTCATAGCCCTTTATTTAAAAGGTCGCAAAATGTCAGACCGCGCCTCTACCGCGCCGCGTTACCTTTTTTCATGAATAATAATGGCTTTTTTAAAAATATAGCGCTTAGCCTTTAATTAACGCGGTAACGTTGGTTGTACCCCTGCTGAACTTTGTCTAGCTAAAAGCGCATTTGTAACCTAAAACTACTGCGCATTGGTATGACTTCCTGTATAATCCGCGGCCATTTTAAGCACAGTCATTTTTCGGGTGATATTTTAGATGACAGTAGAAACGTTTGATCCAAACAAAGTCGCAAACAAAACCACAACGCTTGAAACACCGGTCAAAGTACTGAGTGACAATCAATCTTCACAACAAGGTGTAGGTAGCAGAATTGGTTTTGTCAGCTTAGGGTGCCCTAAGAATTTGGTTGATTCTGAACGTATTCTTACTCAACTTCGCACCGAAGGTTATGACGTAGTGCCTACCTACAACGATGCTGATCTCGTTATCGTCAACACTTGTGGGTTCATTGACGCCGCAGTTGAAGAATCGTTAGATACCATTGGTGAAGCATTAAAAGAAAATGGCAAAGTTATTGTAACGGGTTGCTTAGGGGTAAAAGAAGACGAAATTCGAGAGCTACACCCAAATGTCTTGGCTATTACCGGCCCTCATGCATACGAGACGGTAGTAGAGCAAGTACACGAGCATTTACCGAAGCCTCAGCATAATCCGTTTGCAGATCTTATTCCTGATCACGGTGTGAAACTAACGCCCCGCCATTACGCATATTTAAAAATTTCAGAAGGCTGCAACCACCGCTGCACATTCTGCATTATCCCCTCAATGCGTGGAGATTTAGTTAGCCGCCCTGTAGGCAACGTGCTTGATGAGGCCAAACGATTAAAAGAGGCGGGCGTGAAAGAGCTATTGGTTATCTCTCAAGATACCAGTGCGTACGGTGTAGATGTAAAACACAGAACAGGGTTCTGGAACGGCATGCCGGTGAAGACTCACATGCAACAGCTTTGCGAGCAACTGGGTGAAATGGGAATTTGGGTACGCCTTCACTACGTTTACCCCTACCCCCATGTTGATGACCTCATTCCAGTGATGAATGATGGTAAAATTCTGCCTTATCTTGATATTCCATTCCAGCACGCCAATAAGCGCATTCTTAGACTTATGAAGCGCCCAGGTAGTGCAGAAAGAGTACTAGAGCGCGTTAAAAAATGGCGTGAACAATGCCCGTCATTGGTAATTCGCTCTACGTTTATCGTTGGATTTCCAGGAGAAACAGAAGAAGAGTTTGAAGAACTTTTAGACTTTCTACGGGAAGCCCAGCTTGATCGCGTTGGTGCATTCGCTTATTCACCTGTTGAAGGGGCAAGAGCAAACGACCTACCCGACCCAGTACCAGAAAATATAAAACAAGAACGCCTTGCGCGCTTCATGGAAGTTCAGGGTGAAATAAGCGCTGCGCGATTAAAAGCCAGAATTGGTAATGAGTATCAAGTGGTTATTGATAGCGTTGACGCCGAAGGTGCGGTAGGGCGAACGTATGCCGATGCACCTGAAGTGGACGGCCTCGTTCACTTAAACGGGGTTTACGATGTAAAACCGGGCGATCGTGTATGGGCTGAAGTCATTCACGCTAACGAGCACGATGTATGGGCTGTACTGTCTGAAGACCAAGACGATGAAGAAGCGCGTGCAACGGAAGGCGCAGAGTAGCCTTACACTTTGCACTAGAGCCTAACAGCTAAAAAGCTTAAGTCTAGAAACCCTATCGGTGGCGTATTTACGATAGGGTTTTATTTTATCTACTCTTCATACCTTATACCTCGGTTTTTATACCTCGGTTACTGGGTCATCAACGTGAAAACTACCAAGGTAGCTCGTCACCATTTGAATGTATAAAGCGCCCTGCATTATCCACGTTAAGCTCATCAATACGCTGCGACAAACGTTCGGCGCACGTATCAGCATCAATATCGCCTGCACCATTAACCATTTCAGTTTGCACGAACCCAGGGTGAAAAATACCTACAGCAATCCCTCTTGGCTTTAGATCGTTTGCCAAAGATACGGAGGCTGCATTCAACGCAGCTTTAGACATGCGATAGCCATAATAACCACCGGAGCCATTATCAGCCATCGATCCCATACGACTTGTGATCATCGCGATTTTACTGTTGTCTGCCATCGCCGGTAAGAGAGTCTGGGAAACAAGAAGCGGCCCCATGGCATTAACACGGAACTGATAATCTATGGTGTTTGGGTCCCAGTCATCTAGGCTTTCTTTGCCCAGAACCCCAGCGTTATTAATGAGCAAATCAATTTTCACATCCATTAATGGTGCGAGTTTTTCTGCCAGCATTTCAGGTTGAGAGACATCAACGCCTTTGATGATGGTAACGCCTGCAGAGTTCAACTCATCACAACTATTGCGACACGTGGCATAGACTTTTGCGCCACGTGCCTTAAATTGCTTGGTAAGCGCAAGCCCTATACCGCGATTACCGCCCGTAATAACTACGTTCATAACGATTCCCTTGTTACTGTGTATATGCGTTATTTAGATTTCTTGCCTGTTCGGCATGCTTGATTCTAGCGTTTTTTATGGCGCCTTTTATGGCTTTTAACCGACAATACGCCGTGGTAAACCATTTTCCAAAAGCCATCTGGTTTTTATATAGTCTCTAAAAGGCGTTCCAGATCTTCCGGTGTATCAATTCCAACAGGTGGTGGCGCTACGGCTACCTCACAATGAATTTTATCACCGTACCAAATAGCCCGAAGTTGCTCGAGTGACTCGATTTGTTCTAAAGCACTGGGCGCGTAATTAACGTACTGGTTTACATAGTCGGCGCGATACGCGTAAATCCCAATATGACGATTATAAAGGGCCGTATTCGCTTTGTTTGGGTTCGCCATCATATAGTCTCGTTCAAATGGAATGGGCGAGCGTGAAAAGTAGATAGACTCCCCTTTTTCATTCACCAACACTTTCACTATGTTTGGGTTGAATACATCCGCGACACTCACAATCGGAGTGGAAAGCGTGGCCATTTGACATTGAGGCGCGTTAGCTAAATTAGTTGCAACCTGTTTTATATTTTCAGCGGGAATAAATGGCTCGTCCCCTTGGACGTTCACTACAATGGTATCCCCAGAGATATTCTGCGTTTGAATAACTTCTGCTATGCGCTCTGTGCCCGACTGGTGATCCACAGACGTCATGCATACTTGAGCAAACCCTTCGACAACGTTTTGAATACGTTCATCGTCTGTTGCCACTATTATGTTTTCCGCGCCCGCCTCTTTAGCCCGTTCTACTACGTGTTGAATCATGGGCTTTCCATCAATAAGCGCTAATGGCTTACCTGGAAAGCGGCTTGAACCGAAACGTGCGGGAATAACAACGGTGAATGACATATCTTTCCTGCCTTTAATCAAAGCTTTTAACTGACGCTGAAGACAAATACTGAATTAACGTGTAGCGTCGACTTCATCTAAAGATAAAGCGGTTGCTTTACTCTCAATAAGAACAGGTATGCCGTCCTTAATATCAAAGGCTAAGCGGTCAAACCGACATACCAATTGCGTCATATCTTCGTTTAGTACTAACTTTCCCTTGCATACGGGGCAAGCCAAGACCTCTAAAAGCTTTTTATCAAATGCCATTGTTATTATTCCTGTCCGTTTTGTTAAACGTTAAACCCGCTTTTGCAAGTTTTACGTCTATTAAATTAAAAAAGTCTGGGGCGAGATGAGCGCTGACGGGTAAAAACCAACATGCTTCATGAGCGAATGACGCCGCCTTTACTGCATCTTTTTCGGTCATCAAGACTGTACCTTGAGGAATATCAGAAGGTGTCATCGCGTGATGATCGGCCAAAGGCTGCGTATGTGATAACGTTATTTGCATATCCCTTAGCTGATTAAAAAAGCGTTGGGGAGACCCAATTCCAGCAATCGCACTACAAGGTACCTGTTTTCTTATTTCTTCAACCGTACAAGTTTTTACTCGGTTAGATACCGATGTAAAATCGCCAGGCACCAGTGTCATTAAAAATTGCGGGGCGACGGCATGGTCAAACGTCGGCATGGAGCGGCTATTGTGAATTAACGCATCCACGGTGCTTAAACGCCATTGCCCCTCTCGCAAAGGGCCCATAGGAAGCAAATAACCGCTCCCTACTTTCCTATCGTCCATAACAACAAGCTCAATGTCACGATGTAATGCATAGTGCTGCAGTCCGTCGTCGCAAATAATCAATTCACATTGTAATTCTTCAGTTAAATAGGCGGCGCCGCGAGCGCGATTTGGGTCAATAACCACATCACACTGGCTTCTAATAGCCAGTAGTCTAGGCTCATCCCCCACCTCTGCGGCATTGTCGTCGCCGTTTACTCGTCGGGGGTAAACCGCTGATTTAGCGCCATAACCTCGACTAAGAATGCCTACTTTTATGCCGTGACTTTGGTAATAATCGGCTAAAGCTAACACAACGGGTGTCTTGCCGTTTCCCCCCACCGAAATATTACCCACTACAATAACGGGTACTTCGGCTTTGAAAACTTTTTTCACACCCACTTTAAACAGTAAACGTCGAATTGCCGAAACAAAGTAAAATAGCAGAGCAAAAGGTGCGAGCAGCCATACTAATCCATGGCCAAAATACCAATTGTCGTGCAGGGTTTTACTTTGTGGTTGGCTCACTTAGTCTCACCAAATTGAAGTGCGTGGAGCTGCGCATAATGACCGCCTTTTTCAAGCAATTCATCATGCTTACCTTTTTCAATAATACGCCCCTGCTCAACTACCATAATACAGTCTGCATTCTCGATGGTTGAAAGCCGGTGTGCCACCACAATACTAGTACAACGCTTTTGTAGCTTTTCCAAGGCATCTTGAATTAAGCGTTCCGACTCGGTGTCTAGCGCCGAGGTTGCTTCATCTAAAATAAGTATGGGCGCTTCTGCCAAAATAGCCCTTGCAATGGCAATACGCTGGCGCTGACCGCCGGAAAGCATTAGACCATTTTCACCAATCACCGTGTCTAACCCATCCGGTAAATTTGCAAGAAACTCTTCTACGTGGGCCATTCTAGCCGCATTTTCAATTTCTTTGCGAGACACGTTTTGGCGTGCACCGTACGCAATATTATTAGCAATGGTATCGTTAAACAGCGTGACATTTTGCGATACCACGGCGAATTGAGCGCGCAATGCTTTTAAGTCTACGTCGTTAAGCGGCATGTCGTCTAAACGTATCTGCCCCTCTTGCGGCACATAAAAACGCGTAAGCAGCGATGAAATTGTTGATTTTCCGCTTCCTGAACGCCCAACCAGTGCAACCGATTGTCCTGGGTTTGCCGTAAAGCTAACATTAAATAGTGCCGGCGTATGCTTGCCGGGGTATGAAAAGGTAACGTCATCAAATTCTATCTTGCCAGTTGCTCGCTCTATTTTTGTGCGGCCACTGTCCTCTTCGTCAGCTTCATCGAGTATTTCGAAGATGCTGGCGCAGGCAGCCATGCCCTTTTGAAATTGATTGTTAATGGTGGTGAGCTGTTTTAATGGTTTCAACAGCATTACCATACAAAACACCACATTGATAAACACACCCGCGGTTAATTTTTCGAGCATGCCCGGCGTACTGGCAATGTATAACACTACCGCCAGCGCTATCGACGCAATAACTTGAATAGACGAGACACTTAGGATTGATGTGACGGAAAGCTTCATGGTTTGCTGTCGATTGTGGTTGTTTTTCTGTTTAAAACGGTTTTGCTCTATTTCCTGACCGCCAAACATGATCACTACCTTATGCCCTTTCACCGCCTGCTCGACCGACGAGGTAAGGTTACCCATAGAGTGCTGTATGTTTTTGCTCACAACACGAAAACGCTTGCTAACGAAAGAGACAATAACAGCAACCACAGGGCCAATTAAAAGAAAAATTAACGACAATTGCCATGAGTAATAAAACATTACGCAAAGCAGACCGATAACAAGAGCGCCCTCTCGGACAAGGGTAAGCAACGCTTTGCCCGACGCATTAGCTACCTGCTCGGTATCGTAAGTAACCTTACTAATTAACCCACCCACAGAATGATTGTCGTGAAAAGACACAGGTAAATGAATATATTTGTCGAACAGCTGTTGTCGCATGCGCATGACAACCTGCGCACCAATCCAGCTAAGCGTGTAACTGCCCATAAAATTAAACGTACCGCGAAGCAAAAACAGCGGCACAATGGCGTAAGCAGCTAAACGAAGGTAATCGTGATCGTTCTTGCCTAGCGATTCATCAATCATTGGCTGGAGCTGAGCGAATACAAAGGTATCAACAGCGGAATAACCAATCATTCCGATAATGGCAAATACGAACGGGACTTTGTACGCTTTGAGATAATTCAAAAAGCGCTTTATTTGAAAATCCGAGTTGTCGGCTTGTTGCATGTAGTTTTTTTAACCTGTTTGAAACGTTAACTAAAACGCGTTACGGATATTGTACTCGTTCTCTCTCTAATTCACTAATATAGCGGCAAAATTGATTAGTCTGCCAGCTAAGTGCTTAATGTGTGGTCACTCGCTTGCTATTTAAAGGCTAACGATAAAACCAACACAATGTTGTTCTTTGGTCAGTGTTTCAATTGAGGATGAGCGGCATTGCAAAAATTACGGCTCAACGTACGTTTGCGTTAGAACACGCTAACGGAACGAGGGTAAATGACGAGGCGACCTGCCCTTTAAATACCAACGGCGTTTGTAATTACCGCGCTGGGTGTTAACTGTAACCCCTTTATCTTCAAAGGTAGCGCTGATATATCCATGAAAACTGCTTAGATAAGTTGCTACGCCGTTTTCTTGGTAACGTGCGAACACCACTGGAGCCGGAAACTGCCAGCGGTTTTCATACCCCTGCGTAAAAATAACAGCCGAAGGCGATACCTGTTCAATAAAAACGTTCGTAGAAGACGTTTTACTTCCGTGGTGCGGAGCAACCAGCACATCTGCGTGCAATGCGTTAGTTTGACTCTCTAGTTCACGCGTTATCAACGCATATTCGCTCTCTTTCTCAATATCCCCTGGTATAAGCACACTTCCTGCAAAGTTAGCTATTTTCACTACGCAAGAAGTGGCGTTCGTATTTTTCTTATTTCCCTTAAGCGGCCAAAGAAAGTCAACGTGCAAACCCTGCCAGTTAAAGGTTTTGCCGCGCTCGCAGCCTCGCGTAGGTGAGTACCATTTAGCGTGTTGCGCGTTAGGATGAGTATTAAAAGTATCTGCGCCTCCTGCGTGATCGTTATCACTGTGTGTATGAATAATATGGTCAATATGACGTATGTGAAGCTTATCTAGCAAAGGCATCATAGCGTGTGTGGCGGTAACGGCCTTACCGTTGTATTTCGCACCTGAATCGATAATTATAGCTCTATTGCCTTTAGTCACCATTAGCGCGGTCGCTTGCCCTGCGTCGAGTACATGCAACGTCCAGGCACTATCATTTGGCGATACCCACCAACAGACTTCAACAATTAGAGGCAACGACAGTAACACAGCGCACACGTTTTTATAGCGCCACGTTGGCAAGAAAGTCACGACAATAGCCGTTAAAAAACATAGCGCTGTGCCACTTTCTATAGGCGCATATACAAGGCTGAGTTCATACTCGCTTAAATAGGCTAAAAATTCGAGTAAATAGCCAAACAAATAGTCACTTTGTTTAAGTATGAGCGATCCTAAGAACGCCACAACAGTGTTGTCATAAAAGTGAATCGCCAATAACGAGAGGAGGCCTATGGGAAGTATAAGTGTCACAAAAGGAAGGGCAATTAAGTTGGCGACAAGGGCGATGAAGCTAGCGCTACCAAACCAAATGAGCGTTAACGGCATCATAATGAAGGTAAGCGCCAGCTGAAGTTTTATCAAAACAACATACCAAGCATTACGCTGTAACCCAAAAGCGGTGATAAGAAACCATATACACCCCACTGCCCCAACGCTAAGGTAAAAGCTAGCGCTTAACATGGATAAAGGAAATATCAACAGACTAAGGGCAAGCATAGCGACACCAATGTTCAACGGCCGCCATGCTAATTGGCAAACAGATAACAAGCAGCCTAAGGCTAGTAATATGA
This sequence comes from Alteromonas sp. G5_S2_22_S1, assembly GCF_054968525.1. Classification (NCBI taxonomy): domain Bacteria; kingdom Pseudomonadati; phylum Pseudomonadota; class Gammaproteobacteria; order Alteromonadales; family Alteromonadaceae; genus Alteromonas; species Alteromonas sp. G5_S2_22_S1. Next base: position 239,340 of record NZ_JBQKUJ010000005.1, read on the forward strand.
AAGCCCGCACCACAGGAAGCGCGTTACCGCTTAACCCTGAATACAAAAAACACGCTAAGACAGTGCAGGATAATACTATCAACCTTACCGGTGCGATGAGTACTTGCCCCCCAATACGCGTGCAATCATTGCCTGTATTATTTAGCAAGGCTGCCCTTTGTGGCGGGCTAAACAGGCTTAAAACACGCAATTTAAAGATTGCGTGAATGTTCCCTAACGCGCTAGCGACCATTGCTAGGGTAAGCACTACGGGGTTAATGATCAGCAGACAAACACCAGCAATAATCGATAAGTGCATGCCAGAAATGCTAAACAAGTGCCCAGTACCTGTGCGTTGTAATTGCTCCCAGTCGGTATCAGTTAATTCGGTTTTATTGCCAAGTAATAAGGCAAGCCACCACCTTTGATAATCAAGGCCTAAACCCACGAGGGTTTTCCCTAAACCAAATCGCTCATTATGACTATGCTGTGTTTTTTTATTATCTAATGATTTGATGTACCCGGTAGCATGGATGAGTTTACTCGCGAATTGTTGCTGCCTATTAAACCCAACCGGGTTGGCCGTGCCGTAAGCGGGCTTAAGCTTAACTACCGCAGTAAACCTGTCACCATTGTGCAAACAGGTAGCCGGTTTTTTTAGCGCCTTAATGTTATTTCTGCCCTTTTCACCGGCAACCGTTTTTATATCGTGCTGCCGGTTACCTTGGTCATTCGAACGCAGATCTATCGACGCTCTTCCCTGTGGGTAGATGTAGCTTGGTTTTTGGTTTTGCGCGCCTGAATATACGGTATGCGAGAGCCGCGCGTTAAAACTCGTGTATTGACTAAAAAACGCTGAAAACGGAGCCCTATTTAAAAACGCAGCGGTGCGCTCATTGTTAAGTAATTCAATGGTAACAAAGTATTGAAAGTGAGCTTGAACCGCGTCTGTGTTCGAAGAAACACAGCCTCCTGACACAACTTGGCCTGAAATTGTGACATCTTGTTGAATTTTCCCTTCGGGCAGTTGCCAAGCGTAGTAAAAATGCCCTACACTCGCCACCCAAAGTACACCTGTAAGCAGACCACTTATAATCCAACACAGCAGTGCTTCGAAAGCGGTGTGTTGGCACGCACGACTTTTACGTCGATAAAGCATAGGGATGGTGCTTGCTACGACGTTTATGGCAATCATCACTGCCATGGTGTTTGCGCTGGGAAGTCGGTACCAAAAAACCGCACTTATTGCGCCAGCGCAAAAACAGCTTAACCAAATTGTGATACGATTGACCATGTTATCACGTAGCAATTGACAATTAGTGAACGTGACATGTGCACAAAGCACGTTGCAATAACCCACGTTTTGTCATTTTTGATTTTATTTTCGAGATGCATTGATATTTATGCCTAAGAAATTTATTCGACGTTTTTTGCCAGACCACCAAAGTATTAAGCAAAACAAAGCTTTAAAGATATTCGGTAGCGTTCTGCACGAACCAAATTTGTGGCATTTAAACCGTCGTTCAGCATCTGGGGCTTTTGGTATTGGCTTATTTTTCGCTTTTTGGCCTGTGCCGTTTCAAATGTGGTTATCTGCCGGTTTAGCCATTCCCTTTCGGGCTAATTTACCTTTGTCAGTGGCCACCGTTTGGGTAACAAACCCTTTCACGATTCCTCCTATATTCTATGGGGCGTACAAAGTCGGCACTACTGTACTTGGGACCAAACCTGAGCATTTTGAATTTCAATTTAGTTGGCAATGGGTGGTTGAAAGCATAAACACCATAGGCCCAGCGTTCCTTGTCGGCTGTGGTATTTGCTCAGTGGTCTTCGGCTTAGCGGGTTACTTTTCGCTAAATTGGGTATGGCGCTTCCAAGTCAAAAAAGCGTGGGAGAGACGTCGTCAGTTGCGTAACCAACAAGCCTAAAGGCGATATGTTACAAGCGTGCGGAATGCACTTTTTTAAATGTAACCGAGTGCTTTTTCTTTAATGTCATTCGTAAAAATAAAAACGCCACTTTTGAAGTGGCGTTTTTTGATTCACGGTGCCTTTTAATTCATGGTGTTATCTAATTCACGGTGTTAGCTAAGACACGTTATTTCTCATTTTCTGCGAGAAAAGCAATAAGTTTGGCTTCATCCCACACCTCAACGTCTAACTCTTGGGCCTTCGTCAATTTAGAGCCTGCCTTTTCTCCAGCAACTAGAAAATCGGTATTTTTACTTACCGAACCCGCCACTTTAGCCCCTAAGAGTTGTAAGCGCGCTTTAGCATCCGAGCGGCCCATTTCGCTAAGCGTTCCGGTGATCACACAGGTTTTACCCTCAAGCGGTAAGTTATCCGCGTCAGGTTTTTCAATCGCAGGCCAGTTAATGCCTTCTTTTAACAACGCATCAATCACATCAGTATTGTGTGACTCATTAAAGAAGTTAAATATATGTGTTGCTACTATCTCGCCCACATCCTGTACTTCAACCAGCGCCTCTATCGACGCGTCGCGAATTGCATCGAGGGTTTCAAAGTGCGCCGCTAAATTAGCTGCTGTCGCTTCCCCTACTTCTCGAATACCAAGTGCGTATAGAAACTTCGCTAAGGTAGTTTGTTTAGATGCCTCTAAAGAGGATAACAACTTACTCGCTGATTTTTCAGCCATGCGTTCTAAACCAACTACATCACCAAGTGATAGAGTAAAGAAGTCAGCAGGGCTATGAACTAAATCGGCATCAACTAGCTGATCGACCAATTTATCCCCTAAACCGTCAATATCAAATGCCTTTCGAGAAGCAAAATGTTTCAGCGCTTGTTTGCGCTGCGCTGCACAGATTAACCCACCCGTACAACGAGCAACTGCCTCATCTTCAAGCTTTTCTACTTGTGAGCCGCACACAGGGCACTGACTGGGAAAAGCTATGTCGGTTTCGCTGCCTGTACGTTTTGTATCAACCACAGACACCACCTGCGGAATAACATCACCTGCACGACGGATAACCACAGTGTCACCCACTTTAACGCCTAAACGAGTAATCTCATCTTGGTTGTGCAAGGTCGCATTTGACACGGTTACACCGCCTACAAAGACGGGCTCAAGCCTTGCGACAGGGGTAATTGCACCGGTACGGCCAACCTGAAACTCTACATCAAGCAGTTTAGTCACTTCTTCTTGGGCAGGAAACTTTTGTGCAATTGCCCACCTTGGCGCACGTGCTACAAACCCTAGCGCAGCCTGTAAATCAATACGGTTAACTTTAAAGACAACGCCGTCTATGTCGTAAGGTAAGTTGTCACGCTTTTCTAATATATGATGATAGTAATCGAGACAGCCTCGCCCACCTTCAGCTGTATCAATATCGGGGCACAAGGGCAGCCCCCATTTACCTAATTGTGAGAGACGTTCGCTATGGGTGGTAGGTAGCGTAAAGTTATCAGGTTGTACTACGCCTAGCGAGTATGCATAAAACATCAACGGGCGTTTAGCGGTTATTTTTGAATCAAGCTGACGTAAACTTCCCGCTGCGGCATTCCGTGGATTGGCAAACACCTTACCACCGGCGTTTTTCTGATGTTCGTTTAACTTGGCAAAGCCCTCGCGAGGCATGAATACTTCACCGCGAACTTCTACGCGATCGGGGTGAGCGTCTCCGCGCAACGTTAACGGCACGTTAGAAATAGTGCGTACATTCGCCGTAATATTCTCACCGACTTGACCGTCACCTCGTGTGGCCGCACGAACAAGTTCACCGTTCTCATAAAGGATACTTACGGCAAGGCCATCTAACTTAGGCTCGCAGCTGAAATGCAAACTTGATGTGTCTTTTATTCTATCTTTGAGACGCTTTTCAAAAGCAAGAAGAGATTCCTCATCGAAAGCATTGTCAAGCGAAAGCATAGGCACGTCGTGGGTGACTTGCTCAAATGCCGATAATGCCTCCCCCCCCACTTTTTGACTTGGGGAATTAGGGCTTTGTAAAGAAGGATACTGTTTTTCAAGCGCAATAAGTGACTGCATATCCCTATCGTATACCGCGTCGGGTATTGAGGGGTCGTCCAATACATAATAATGGTAGTTATATTCGTTTAAGGTGTTGCGCAGTTCGGCAACTTTTTTTCGAGCTTGTTCTAAAGTGTCAGACATGGAATTGTGGTCACGCCATTTAAATAATTAAAAGTTTAACAATGTATAGCAAAGGTCAACAAACCAATGGTTACTGTATACTGAACGTGGCTTTAAAGTACTCAGCCAAAATGCCCATTAATAAGCATGTCCAAACTTCGCTTATTAACAGAAAAGGACTTGGGTATAAGCCAAGTCCTTTTTAACAACGCTGCCAACTATTAAAGCCAAAGAAGGCTAAACGCGTTTAGCTGCTTAATGGTGGCTAGCTACGCGCAATCATGCGTTTGCGTTCAAATTCGCGAATTTTCTCAACATATTGCTGCAGGCCCTGTTTGGTTAATACGCTTCTACGCCCATCTAAAACCTGAGCGCCGAATTCATCAGCCAGTTTTCGCGCTGCATTGTGCATCATGTTAAACACTTGATGCGGGTCACCCTCTATGGGCAATATCATAAACAGTGAGATACCTTGTGTTTCAAAATTCTCAAGGTTGTCGATATCAAAAACACCGGGCTTAAACATGTTAGCAAGGCTGAATAATACCGGGCCTTTGCCGTTAGAGTTGACGTGTCGATGGAATATATCCTGATCGCCAAACTTGAAGCCAAGAGTAAGCAACATAGGCAGTAGCGCGGCACCTAAAATTGGTTCACCTTCTGGCGTTCTTACGTTCAACACTAACACTTCCTGTTCAGGTTGAGGTGTATTCGCCTCGCCTTTAGCACTTGATCGCTCAGTATTTTGCGAACGGCTTGCATCATGATCTGCGCTAAAGCTTTCACGTTCATAATCAGATGCACTTGCCTCACTGGTGTCAAAATCAATGCGCATTTGATCATCACCAAAATTTGGCTCTTCTCGCTTTTTAATACCTGGTTTGTTTCGCTTTGAACGAGAAAAGCGCTTAGGCTGTCCGCTTTCTTCTTGCTTGTTGTTTGAGGCAAAAGACTCTTGCGGCGCGTCTAAACTAAAGTCGGCAACGTCGCGCTGACTACTCGATTCAGCGTGGGGTTGGTGTTCTTCCTCTTCTTGCGTGGGATCTACGTAGAATTTTTGCGCCGCGCGTTTTGTTTCTGTACGCGGCGGCTCATCGGCAGCCGTTACTCGAGTAGTGTTTTGCGCTTCAGATGAAACGGCTTGTTCATTATCCGAATGCACGCTTTCCCCAGAGTGCGCCGAATCAGTTCTACTACTTTCATGTATGTGCGCTGACTGTGTATTCTCGGAATGCCCTTCACCCGCAGCGTCATCACTCTCTCCTTCACGAAGCAGAAAACCCGGTGGTTCAGGGAAGTCATTATCTCCAGCCTTTTTAGACCCGCTCTGTGCAGGCGTCTCATTGGCGCGAGCTTGCCCTGACATATGCGGTTTCGGGTTGGTGACCACTGAACCGTAAAGCTTTGGCTCTTCTGGTTGCGCTTCTGGCGCATCGAGCTCTTCATTGGTATCACTACTACTAGCTTTAGATAAGCCCGAGGTGTCTACTTCACTGTCTTGACTATTAGCGTTCATATGGTGAGCACCAGCAATATCGTCTTCCTTAGTATCAAACACATTATCAGTCTCTTCTATAGCGCGCTTGTCACGAGGCGTAGCCGGCTCGTCGGAAGCGCTTTTAGCATGACTAACCACTCTTACAGCGCCTACCCCTAACTCGTCGAAGCCTTCTTGTTCGTTATTTAATTCATTTTCAACGTCATCGTCCATGTCGCTCCACTGGCGTGGCTCAACACGCGCTTTTTCTGAAGGCTTGCTGTTCTTACGAATTTTCCAAATACCATGTGCTAACACGGCAATAATGAAAACCGTGCCCCCAAGGAGTAAAAATAGACGTAATTGATCTTCCATTTAATTTCTTTCGCCCTTTGTTATGCTTCTGCGAAGGCTACTGCCTCGTCTACATCTACCGCTACCATACGTGAAACCCCAGGTTCCGCCATGGTAACACCGGTAAGGTGACTGGCCATTTCCATCGCTATTTTATTGTGGGTGATATAAATAAACTGCACTGTTTGTGACATTTCTGACACTAAATTACAAAAGCGGCCTACATTTGCATCATCCAATGGTGCATCTACTTCATCCAGCAGACAAAATGGTGCTGGATTCAATCTGAAAATAGCAAACACCAATGATAAAGCGGTTAATGCTTTTTCTCCACCGCTTAAGAGGTGAATCGTACTATTTTTCTTGCCAGGAGGACGAGCCATAATCGTCACCCCCGTTTCTAACAAATCATCGTCGGTAAGTGCAAGGTACGCTGAACCGCCCCCAAAGACTTTAGGGAATAGCATTTTTAAATCTTCGTTAACTTGCTCGAAGGTATTTGAGAATCGCGTGCGCGTTTCTTTATCAATTTTTCTTATGGCACTTTGCAGTGTCTCTAGCGCGTCCGTTAAGTCCTGATGCTGTGTATCTAAATGCTGTTTGCGCTGAGACTGGGTTTCGTATTCTTCAACGGCCGCAAGGTTAACCGCTCCTAGACGCTGCAAACTTGCTTGGGTTTTCTCAAGTTCATCTTGCCATCCCGTTTCATTCGCCTCGTCTGGCAAAGTTTCCAAAATCGTTTTTAAAGACTGTTTGGTTTCATCAAGCTGCTCGAGTATGGTATTTGCCCGAACGCGGTAGCCCTCAATATCTATAGCTAATTTATCAATATTGGTCTGCCGGGCTTGAATATCCTTGCCAAGGGACTGGTGGCCCTTCTCTGCTTCTCGCAGCCATTGCTCGATATCTTCCAAAGCCCGTTGCTTAGAGGCTTTTAATTGCTCTAACTCTGCTTTAGCTTCTAATAGTGTTTGAAGCTCGGCTTCCTGTATTTCTTGAGGCGACGTTAGCTGAGAAAGTTCCTTTGTTAGCCTGTCTTTGTTTTTAATGTATTCGTCACGCTGTTGAAGGTTCCGAGACACCTGTTGGCTGTATAAATTCTGATGGTTCTCTAGCTGTTGCTTCTTTAATGCAAGCTCATGATTTTGTGATGTTAAGTTATCAACTCGGGCTCTTAACTCGGTGGTATTTCGCTCGTTAGACTCTCGCTTACTGTTGACCTCATCAATATGAACTTCATGCTCTAAAATCTGCGCTTCTTGAAGCTCTAATTTTTCAGATAGCTGGGAGAGTTGTTCTTCTTCTTTCGCTAGCATTTGCTTTTGCTTACTCAGTTCTTGATTGAGCTTTTCCGCGCGTGTGGACTGCTGCGCTTGCTGCATTTCAAGTAGCGATAGCTTGTTTTTAAATTGTGTAAGCTGATTTTCTTTTTCGCTCAAGGCGCTTTGTAACGCCTGTTTTTGCGCTTTTGTAGCGGTTAACGCATGCTGGGCAGTGTTTAGAGACATGTTTACTTCATCGAGCACGCTTTCGCTAAGCAAGATTGATTCGCTCAATGCCTGAATTTTGTTGGCGCGCTGCAGTGCACCGTCATTTGCTTTACCCGGTCTTACCACCCATTGACTGCTTGCCCACAAGCCAGTTGGCGAGATGACGCTGGCGCAACCATTAATGCGCGAATTATCCCAACCCTGGCTCTCCTTACCTCGCAGTTCACCGGTCCCATTATGAGCCTTCCCTGCCTGATTTCCCTCTTTATGTAACGCACAATTACCAATAAGCTGTATAAGTTCATCATCATCGTAGCAAAGGTAAATATCGTTGAAAATAGCAGGAACGCGACGATTTGGTGTGGGCGCACCTTCTTCACGCAACAGTGCGTCTGCTAGCGTGCCGGGCTTGGCGTTAGTTACAAACGCTTCACCAGTAAACACTTTCACACCACTTGGTACGCTTTCTATTTGCGATAGCAAGTCATAAATACCGTGGGATTTAGCGACAACGGGGTCTTTTACGTGCTGTAAAATAGACTCAACGCACGGTGCCAGTGCAGCCCCTGAACTAAATTGCTGCCATAATTTTTCAACACCTTCTAAAACAATATCTTCGCTGCTCATGGCATCTTGTTGAAGTGCTTCTAAGGCAGACTTGGTTGATTGGGCGGTTTGCAGTTCACCTTGTACTGTGCGAAGTTTTGATTGTTGTGCTTGAACAAGGCTTTCTTGTTCGTTTTCCAATTCGCTAATACTGATGATTTTGTCGCTATCTTCGTCAATCTGAGCACTAATTTCTTCGCTTTGCCCAACAACAAGCGCTATCTGAGACGCGTAGTCCTCATCATCTAATTGGGTTAGTTCATCGTTTAATTCACTAATGCGCTGAGAGGTGCGAAGCTGCATGCTCATCGTTGACTGAATCTGACTGTGGCATTGCTGCACGTTTTGGCGAAGCTGATTGTAGGTTTGCTCTTGCTCTCGAGCTTTTATATTAAACTCTCTAAGTGCTTGCTCGGCATCCTCGAAGCGCTCTTTTGCTTGTTCAAGTTCGGCTTCTTTTAACGCTATTTCAGGCTCGATAGTATCAAGCGCATCATTTGACACGGCTAGCGCTTCTTGCGCCTCGGCGATAGAGTGATTTAGCAATTCATGCTGTTCATTTATACGAGATAACTCTTGCTCAACTTGGGCTTTGCGCTGTTTAGCGTGAAGTGCATTTTGTTCTAGCCGAGTTATCGCATTGCTTGTTGAAAACAACTGCTGTTGCAAGTCGTCAATTGCCTGCTTGGTTTCGCCTTGCTTATTCTTGTATGACACTAGCCCTGCTTCATCGCCCTGAAGCCGAGCAGTTAAATCATCAACCTCGACCTGCAAAGCTTGCTGTTGTTTTTGCAAGGTCTCTATGTGTTCACTGTTCTTTAAAAAGCGAATAGCAGCAAGCTGACCTTTTAATTCTCTTGCCTGTGCACGAAGCGTTTTATAACGTGTTGCGGCGGCAGCTTGGCGTTGTAGCTTTTCCAACTGCTTACCTAACTCGTCGCGCACATCATTCAAGCGCTCAAGATTATCCTGGGTGTGTCTAATACGGTTTTCGGTTTCTCGCCGGCGCTCTTTGTACTTCGATATGCCCGCAGCCTCTTCAATAAACACTCGAAGCTCTTGAGGCTTAGACTCAATGAGCCGCGAGATCATACCTTGCTCTATAATGGCGTACGAGCGCGGCCCAAGTCCTGTACCTAAAAATAAGTCAGTTACATCCCGTCTTCGACACTTAGTGCCATTTAAAAAGTAGGTAGAGGTAGCATCTCGAGTCACGAGGCGCTTAACCGACAACTCGTTATAATTGGCGAATTCGCCCGCAATGCGCCCCGCACTATTGTCGAAAACTAATTCAACACTACACTGGCCAACCGGTTTACGCGAAGAAGAACCATTAAAAATGACGTCTGTCATGGCATCACCACGAAGGTTCTTGGCAGAGCTTTCACCAAGCACCCAACGTACCGCGTCTATAACATTGGACTTACCGCAGCCGTTGGGACCTACAATCGCCGTCATTTCACCTGGAAACGGGATAGTGGTTGGCTCTACGAAGGACTTAAACCCAGCTAGCTTTATCTTTTTAAGCCGCACGCATCAACCCTCTGAGAGACAGAGCTGGCAGGCGATATCGCACAAAAACCGGCCGAAAAAGCTGATGGGTTAGAAATGATACAATCACACGGAAGATTCTTTTGTTATTATTCATCGACTCTACCAAATCTAACAGCTTGTAACAATTACCATTTCGGCAAGTTAGGCATACGCAACCCAGTAAGCGTATGATAGAGCATTTAAATACTTAAAACGCAAAAGGAGTCCTAATGAGTTCAGGTGGTGTACATTATTTCTTTGAAGGCTTTTCGCTTATCAAAACGAAAGGGCTAAAGCGTTTCGTATTTGTGCCCCTTACTATAAATCTAGTGCTATTTTCAGTGGCCTTTTATTTTCTGTTTGGTCAAATTGAAATGGGCATTGCCTATGTCATCGACCTTGTCCCAGAGTGGCTCGGTTGGATTAAAACAGCCATTAGCTTCTTTTTGTGGCCTTTGGCGGTTATAAGTGTTTTGTTAATATTCGCGCTTATTTTCGGCACACTCGCGAACTGGATTGCCGCACCGTTTAACGGCGTACTCTCTGAAAAAGTTGAGCGCCATCTTACCGGTCAAGATTTAGGTGATGAAGGTGTCATGTCGCTTGTAAAGGACATCCCTCGTACCGTAGGCAGAGAACTCACTAAGCTTATTTGGTACATCCCCCGGGCAATCGGTTTCCTTCTGCTTTTCATCTTTTTACCCATCATTGGGCAAGTGCTGTGGTTTTTGTTCAATGCGTGGATGATGGCTATACAGTATTGCGACTACCCTTACGACAATCATAAGGTCGACTTCACTCGCATGCGATTGCACCTAGGCGAACACAAAGGTAAAGCACTGACTTTTGGTATGATGGTGAATGTCTTTTCGCTTATTCCTGTCGTCAACTTTATTATCATGCCGGTTGCGATTTGCGGTGCTACGTCTATGTGGGTTCGAGAACTTAAACACACGCTCAATAAGTAGACTGCGTTGTATCTGATATGCTCTGCACTCACCTGTATTAGGTAAGTGCAGAGTAATTTTGAGCTTTGTTAGGTACAAATTTACGGCTACTGCCCGTTAAAGGTTTCATATTCCGCCAACCAATGCGCCGCTTCTTTCTGATTGCCATTGCGATGAAATGCTTGGAAGAAATTCATAGAAATTGGTCGCTGTGCGTTTTCTTTTTCTAACTGCTGCTGCCACAACACTAGATAGAGAGGCGGTATGACACCGCTATCGTGATGCTCCATAAACGTTATTCTGCGACTGGGTTTATAGCTGTTTTTCCCCAGTACCGAGCAGGTTTTGGCCCGCGCAATGATCGTATTAGGGTCTATTGCTAACCAACCCTCTACCGTTTTATGAGGTGCGTACCAATACTCAGAGTCTACGATCAGGTTCGGTGGCATAAAATCGCTAATGCCATCCTCGTCACAAAGCTTATTCGCCATGCTGCGCCCAATAGGATATTCATCAGCAAAACCGGCAAAGTGTGCCAACTCATGGACAAACACAGAATAGGCATCACTAATATCTAAATACATTACACCATTTTGAACGTTGGCTTTCCCCTGCTCTGAAACCACAACAGCGTGACTAAATTTATGCTTTTTAGCAATGTTCGATAAAGGAGTAATATTGCATCCTAAAACCCCCGTATTTTGGTAATTCGGGTGGCAGTTAAGGGCATCGGCTTGAAGCCAGATAGGCTTAGCTAAACATATTGAAAGCGCTTGAAGCCGTGTATCCGCTTTGAACGAGCTATAAAGGCTGTGAGCACGCATAATGGTAGCTAAGCTAGTGGCAAATGGCTGTATACGCTGGAGACAGTCAGGGTTATCTAACCACGTTGGCGGTGTGGGCTGACTTGCCAACTGACCTAAAGTGTACGGCGTGTAAAGTTGCACAGCTTCTAACGCCTTTTCAGCCTGCGCATGCCCTTGTTTAGCAGCAAACGTAAAATGTTCTTTCGCTTGTTGATGTTCACCTTCATCCCACAACAATCGCGCATATTTAAACGCGCTTTGCATATCTAATGTCGCTGTGGCCGCTAGAAGTGGCTTGGCCAAATGTTGTTGGCCGTGTAGCAAGTACCAGTCTGCCAATGCAGCTTGCGCAGGTAAGTATTGCTGCGACGCCGCTCGAACCAGCCACTTCTCGCGCTTTTCTGGCGACTCAGTAGACATTGCAAAAGCAAGCTGGGCTTCGGCCACATCACCTAGCGCCGCCAAACGCATAAAGCGCTGCGATGCTCCCTCTTCGCCAAGTATTTGGTAAAGCAGCCAGGCAGCATCTGCATTTTCAAGATTTACCAACTTTTCTAAGTAATACGTAGCGGTAGCTTGCTCGATGCCGCGAGTTGAGGAAAATTTGGCATTATATGCTGCTTCAAACTGCTGGAGTAATGTAGCCTGAGCGTCTTTGCTGCCTTGTTTGGCCGCAAGCCAAAGTAGCGCTAGTGCTTCATCAGTTTGAGTGGCTAAAGGGGTTGATACACTTGGGGCTTCGTTATTGGATGAGCTGGCAGGTGTTAGCCCTTCGCTATCGTTTATCGGCTGGATCACGCTCAGGGCGTTTGCTATTAACTGAGGAATGTAACGTCCACTGTCGCCCGCAACAATAAGCAGTGCGAACACTGCTAAAAATAAGCCTCGCATAACCTTGGTCGATTACTCTTCGCTTACCGGCGCGCTCGATGCTCTATCGCGCAAGCGGTTTAGCTCCATTCGAGCGTATCGGTGTTCAACGTAATCAAACACGTTGGTGCTTAGCGCAAGTTTAAAGTAGTTAGATGCCACGCCACTGTTGCCTTGTTGCATATGAAACTTACCCAGATAAAAATACGCTTCGCAAAGCCTGTCTGTGAGTGCTTTTTGGCTTTTCACGCCGTCTAACAGAGAATTCAGTACGTCATTTTCGGTAACAGTACCTAGAAACAAGTCGACTAATGTCGTGGCCCAATGCTCGTTATCTAACGTTGGTCGAATTGAAGCTAGGTAAGTCTGCCCTTCTAACGCAGACACATCGTGGTGAGCGAAATAGGCCCACAATGCACGAAACGGGTCACTATCATCTTTTTCAAAAAAAAGGTTTAAGTCGTTAGTTGCAAGCTCAGCACGGCCCCCGTAGTACAACGCAATCCCGCGATTTAAGAACGCAAAATCATATTCTGGGTTAATTTCAAGGGTTGAGTCGAACGCGTCGTACGCTTGAATAAAGTCACTTTGTTGAATGTAGTGTATACCCATAGAATTATAGGCTTCGGCCAAGTCTGGCTTAAAGTTGATGGCCTGGGTGTAATCGAACTGAGCGAGACCCGGTAGGCCAACGCTGTCGTAAAGCATGCCACGCTGAAAGTGCAATTCTGCTTTATCTTCGTCGGAAAGCGCAGGGCTGGTAAGCACTTGGTTGTAGCGAACAATGGCCATTTCAGAACGTGGATTAACGGGTGCAGGCTCTGCTAAAAGTAGATTTCCCATTTGAGGTCTTTCAGAAACAGGAGGTGTTTGCGCGCAACCGGTTAAAATAGCAGCGAATAAAGAAAAAAAGATGAGACTAACGTTTCTGCACATGGTAAAAAAGCATTCTATAAAAAAAGAAAAAACCGCCTGAGTATAAAGTATACGCTTGTCGCGGCGCTAATGCCGCCAACCTTCTCGCATTTGATGATAAAAGTAAAGCGTATTGGGTGGTTAACACAGGTAGCTATGAAGAAAAATAATTTAGAACAACTATCACAACTTGCTTTTAACGCACAGAAAAACTCTCATTCACCTTATTCCAATTTTAAAGTTGGTGCCGCAGTGCTTACCCCGAGTGGAGAAACCTTTGCTGGGTGTAACGTAGAAAGCGCGGCCTTCCCTTTAGGGCAATGTGCAGAAGCCACTGCTATTGGCAATATGGTTGCGCAAGGCCAGAAGCGCATTTCACACATCGTTATTGCCAGCCCAAACGAAGAATTTTGTTTTCCATGCGGCGGTTGCAGACAAAAAATTGCAGAGTTCGCGCCAGATGAAACCCCGGTAACCATGGTTAGTCAAAGCGGAGAGAAGTTTGAAACCACCATCGGCGAATTGCTTCCCAATGCCTTTAGGGCGCACGATTTAGACAAGTAATTTTAAATAATCATATTCTGCATTTAACGAGGCTCAGGCCGCTTCCAAACCAGCCAGCCTCGTTTTTGCGTTTCTATACATCTGTACGACGCACTTATATATCAGCACATTAACGGCTTAGTAGACTGTTTAATAGACAATATTCTTCCCTGACCATCGAATCCTAGCGCAACTTGAGTCCCTACGTTGATATCCCCCTCTATACGACCATTGATATTCAACGATGTAATAAGACTCTCAGAAACGATAACTTGCTGATTTTTACAATTCACCAATAGCCAATAACCATCTTGCGATTGCAATGTAGCTGGCTGCTGAGAAACAGCTCTAGCAACCAAACTACTCTCTACATATTGGCGAGTATAGGCATTAAAGCGGGCTTGATAGTCGTCATTGAGATTATTAGCCAACAATTCATCTTCACCTTCAAAACCGTGATAATGAACAATATCTACACTATGTGCAGCAGTTTGCATACCTTGCGAGTGACGGCTTTGAAATGTTCCGATGTTGTACACACCGAGCATGGCAACAATAGCGAAAGCCACAGCGGTAAATCGAAGAGTTGATGACGCGAAATAGGCGCGGAGATACGAAAACGCCGCAGCGAACATACGTTCTGTGTCACTTCCGTTTGCTCTAGCTTTGTTATGTCCGAGCACATTGGTACGTACCCGCGCGTTTGCCTTTTGAGTTGTTAAATCATTTTGCTTTTGTACCAGCTGGCTGCGTCTGAACGCTTCTTGTAGTTCTTTATCTGAGATAGACATGATTACAATTTCTCCAGCATAATTTTAAGACTGTCTTTAGCATATCGAATTCGTGTTTTAACCGTTTCTTTTTGAGCGCCGCACATATCAGCTATTTGCGATAAACTAAAACCTTCAAACTGCAGTGAGAGCGCCTCTTTCTGTTTGTAAGGCAATTGCGCTAAACATGCTTTAAAACGTCTTTTTCTAACCCTTTAGCCACGTCATCTTCTACCGAAGACTGCGCGTGCTTTACCAACTCAGAAACGGTAAATGCTTCTACAGCTTCGTTACTATATTCAAGCTTGGCGTTTTTACGGAATTCATCAATAAGGGCTCGCCTTCCAATGGTAAACAACCAAGCTTGAAAATTATCGCCGCTTTTAAATAAATGGCGGTGCTCAATAACTTTTATCCATGTACGCTGACATATATCTTCAGCTATGGAGCTGTCGCTTAATACCTTAAGAAAATAAAATAGCTTGGTACTGTGTAAATCAAAAAGTGCGGCTAACGATGCTTCATCACCTTTTGCGCTATATTGCAGCATTAGCCTTTCACTCACTCCCAGCGCTCTTTCGCGCTTACCTTGAAACAGGCTTTGCAAGCTTGCGCCTATACTCATAGGCTATCCTTATTGTTCTAGTTTAAAATCTAATACTACAACCATACCCGGTTGACTAACAGGTTTACCGCCGTCCAGCTTAGGCTTGTACTTCCATTTTTTTAGCGCGCGGCGTGCTGCTCTGTCAAACACACGCTTGGGCTCAGAATCTAATACCTTTATATCCGATACAGCGCCGCTAGCACTTACCGTAAACCCAAGCTTTACCCAACCTTCAACACCATCTCGACTCGCCTCTGGCGGATACGTAGGATCAACCCTGAACTGAGGCGTAGCCTGCATATCACTTTGAGCACTATTGAGATTTATTGATAAATCTAACGCCGTATTAGGAACCTGTGTGTTTATTTCGAAATTACCTGGGCCGTCATTTGGCTCAGGGTCGATCTCGACCTTTTTTTGCGGCGGCGTTTTGATGACTTGCTCAATAGGCGCAATGGGCTTTTTAGTAATAGTTCGTTGATCTTCAGGCTGATAGATGATGGGTTCAAAAAACACAGGCGGCGCTTCGCTTATATTCACCTTATCTTGCCTTATCAGCTCTGCCATTAAAACGAATAAACCAGCAGTAACCACTCCCCCTGCAAGAGCAATAGTGGTTGCGTTGATAGCCCGCTTCTGGAAAGGCGCTTTTGCGAAAGGTAGTAGGCTAGGTTGTACCAGACCTTGTGAGTTAGCGCGTGGTAGGATTGTTGTTTGCATATTGTTCCCCCCTTTTTTCACTAAACGGAGGAACTAAAGAAAAGGGGTGAAAATATTTATTACTTTCCTGCAATTGGCCTTACAGCTTTTAAAGCAAGCTTAGCATGCCTTTAATCATTATTTTCATCTTGGCGCTTATTCAGCTTCGCTGCTGCCATAAAACCAATAATAAAAATGGCGAAGATAACCACGCCTACCCAAATCAATACGTTAAAAAGAAAGTCCATGTTATTCCCTAATCACAGTTTTGTGATTCAACTTTATCATTTATTTGATTGAGTAGGAGAATTAGATCACCCAGCCTTTTTATTACATAAACAATGTTATCAAGATTTTACTACACCAATCGCCATTACAGACTGACCATCTTTAATGGCTGGCATTTGATTAACCATCATAATTTTAGCGAGAAAATGCTGTTGAATTTCACTTTGCTGGTTCTAGGTTTGATACTTCGTCAATTTCTGACTGTTCATTACTTCGCTCCTGCATTGCTAACTGAGCATTAGAAACTTTTTTAATCATTAACCAGGTTACTAATGCTAAAGGAATTGAAATAACTTCTGAGGCCTGTGACACCAAGTTCACATTCATAATTTCAGAGATTTCTTCCGCTCTTCTAGACATTCTAAATGCCGCCTGCCCCACCATGCTATTCGCAATCCAGAAAAACCACCAGATTCCCAAGATAGAGCTTACTTTTTCTACTGGCCAATTAGTTGGGTTTTGACTTGCCTGCCAGATTTCTTTCATCGCTTGATAGGGCTTCCACAGCGAAACAATGGGAATGAAATAAAAACCTATCGACCAGCCTGGCGAAAACACCATATCTATCGCACCAAATTGACGTGCATTTTGATTTGCTTGATAAATCCATCTTAAAATTAAAACGCCAGAAACGATAAACACGCCAAGGTAAGAAAAAGCAATAACGGCTTGCCTCATGTCATTAGCTTCCGCATCGGCCACCGCCATTTCTTGGCTAAAATAAACGCCGTTTTGGAAGTCTGTTAAAAGCTGGTACTCCATTAAATTTGAGCCGATAGCCACAAAAGCCAGAACAACTTGAAAGCATAGAAAGTATTTAATCCACGCTATAAGGTTTGTAGGGTCTTTGAATTCTTCTTTTTTATCTGACATTTATATTTGCTACCTTTCGTATTTGCCACTTTTCTAAGATAATTTATCTGCTTTCGCCGATGCTATTGTTTATTTTTATTATTCAATACCTACTGCTATCACGATTAAAGAGCGTTTATTTACTCCCTGGCGTTTAATTAAGTTTTTTATTTTAGTCTGTTCTCTAAAAGTTCCTGAACCGGCTTTGGCAACGCATTACGGGCCTTACGAGTGATCCTAACTTCATTTTTTTGCCATAATATTCCTACATACACCACGCCTAACCCAATTGCCGTTAACGCAATGGGAAAAAGCCAACTGTCCTTAAACACGTTGGATGCTAAGTGCCCAAGATAAAAACAACAGCCTAATGCGCCAAATATCACAAATACTTTTCGAACCAATAATGCGCCTAGCCCTACTAGGACTAGGTTTATACAGAAATAGAAAAACTTTGAAACTTCGCTGTCTGAGTTTTGGCTAGTAAGCCCGCCCCAAAACGCAATAACGCCGAATAAATATAACCAAAATGCGTAGTCGGCAGTGTGCCTTGACCGCAAGTCAACCCAAAAAGCCAGTAAGGTCATAAACATGCCGAAGTACATGGATACTTGTGCGCGAAATTCCCATGTATAGGAATTCCAGATATCGTCTTGGTCGATGAGAAGCATGACAGCATCCATACTGATGTACCACAGTGTTACTGCTATAGGCATTATCAAAAACGGATACTTGTAGCGCCAAGCTACTATCATGCCGGTCACCAATGTGCCTAGCTCCATGTACAACCACAGCCATTTAACGCGTGTATGAAACTGACGATAGACTGTATCGTCCTCGGGCCAAAGGCCAAGCCATTGCTGAAAACCATAAATAGCAATCGGCGTTAGACATACGACAAATGTTGCGCAAATACCTGCAGGAATAATTAGGTTTTTATTTGCTAAAGAGTTAGTAAGTTTTAACCCTACGCCAGCGTAGAGCAATGATATGAAGATGATCCCCAGCCCCCCAAACTCTTCCCACCCTAAATTCATGAACAAAGTCATGGCGCCAATAGCGATAAGACCGCCCAGATAATAAAGAATGTGAGTAAAGGTGAAAGCGGGAGCATGCTGGCTTTCTGCCTGAAAGAAGCTGTAGAGGTCAATGCCCTGCTGTTCAGAGATGATATTCTTCGCGACTGCTTTTTGAATACTTGTTTTCGATACTTCCATGTACTTCTCTGAATTAGCTTGTAGAATTTAGAACTTTTACTTTACTGGGTTATAAGTAAATAGCCAGCCTAGAGAAGTTACAGAGTATTACTCGTTGCTTTTGCGTAAGCCTTCTCAGATTTGTTCCACATTAAGTGGCCAAAAGCGACACCTGCAATAGGGAAGATGATTAAAGCAGTAATTGGGCGTACCCAAATATTTTCCGATGGTTCAAGAAATTCCATCAAAAAGACCCAGAGGATGGCTGTAGACACGCCCCACCCCAAAACACCGTTTACTAAAACGAAGCGCTGTTTGCCTTTTTCTCGTATTTTCGCCCACTTATTCATATTCATGAAACTATCCTTTTTAGATATTACGCAATCAGTACAAGGCAAACAAAAACAACTATTAAGCTAACAAAACCAACAGCAACGGTTCTTCCTTCATCTCTTCCCGCACGAGGATATTTACCCAATGTTAAGAGATTAAGTACCACGTGACCTGTACCTTTTAAAACAAATTCAATGATAGCCTCTACGACTATCCACTTGAGTATCCGAAGTATAAAGCGGCCCAGTGGTTCTAAAACGTCTTCCATAACTTTATTGCCCTAAATCCTTATACGTGCTCAATCACAAGTGCTTTTGTTGAATAGTGGCTGTCTTTTAATTTTGTCGCTAACGACGCCCTTTACTCGGTATTCTCGTTCGTCTAACGGCGGGACTATAAGCCAATTTCACCAATAAAAATCAAGGTCCACATAGCCAACACTGCAATAAAATTGATGGTAAACACCATACCACGCAACCTGATGTTATCTGTAAATATTTGAACAATACTGTGCAGCACTCTGCCAATCACAAACACCCAAGCCAAGTAGATTTGCATACTATCTATTGCTTCACCCGTTGCGATAAGCAACACGCAGGCAATGTGAAAAAATATCGGCCATTCAAATTGGTTGCTTAAGTTCGCGCTGATTTTAGGCTGAATAGTGTGAAAAAGGTTTGAGCCGTTTTTGCTTTGCCCCACTCCCCACACAGCCGGTGCGCGAGTTACGGTTAATAACGCATAAAGCAAGGTACACCAAACGATGTGAAGGAACACGGGAGTGAGAAGTGTGCTCATAACTGCTGCATAGTACCGGTATGTTCTATAATTCTATAAAGAAACTGCTTTAACACGCCGTTCACTGTCAATGTAGTAAAGTGAGTATCCCTTAGCTTTTAATTGTTCTCGCAGCGTTAAAAGGTGCTCTATATCTCTTTCAATCACTATTAGTTTTTTAAAACCTGTTGCATCTATCGCAGAAAGGAAAGCTTCACCATTGGTTCTATCAATCTGCTTACCGTCAACAATATAGCTAGTATCTGTAGACATTAACAACATGCCTTTCCCAGCTGACTTCGGTGGCTTATTAGTAGAGGCACAGCCAATCAAAAGAAAACAAACGGCAAAGATAAAAATCCAATTTTTCATAAATACTAATCTCTACTCAAAATCTCGGTGAAAAAGTAACATTAAGTTCAACGTCTTACCACTACTCCTCATACTTTCTTATCACTGCCACTTTACCACCTTTAATTTCTAACACTTCTAATGTTTGATACTGCAGTTCAATTAGCGCTTTAGTTTGCGGGTGAATGCCCGTACTCGTTGTAGTATATGAAATAGCTATCGCATTGTGTGCGGTTATAACGTGGTTTATGCTGTTAAGTCTGAGGTATTTTGCGTAATCATTCTCTTACTGCCGCTATAGTTTTCATAAAACTGCTTGTGTGCAGTATAAGAGAACGTATCGTCTCTTTTTGTATATTGGCCAATCCAGTCTATTAACATGGATAAATTATCATCTTGAGCTTGTTTGGTCTTGTGTTTATGGGGCTCCCAAGGCCGTGCTTTCGCGTTACCAATACACAACTCAACGGGTAAATTCATAAATATTATTTCAGTAGACTGTGCCTCTACAAGCTTAAGCAGGTCTGTGTAACACCCTTCAATTACCCAGGTTTTATTAGAAGCGGTAAAAGCTCGGATCTCTTGTTCCGATTCTTTAATCGACTTCCTTTCTGGCGGGCTTGTAGGTTTCCATGCAAGGGTATCGAGGTCTAAATGTGCTAAACCGTGTGTTTCACACAAACGGCGCGCTAGCGTAGATTTGCCAGAACCGGAGTTTCCGAATATTAAAATTTTAGTCAAATCTCGGTCCCATCTTAAAGCCATTAGGTACTTGCGAGAAGAACGCTTTTAAGCGTTTATTTTCCATACCTTTCTTTAATTAACACATCAAAGTACTGGGTATCGTTTACGCATTCGTCGCTGTTTTTGGCGAAATCGCTACTGCACCCAGGGTTACAAAAGCCAACGGTATAGCCCCTGTATTCTGTAAGCGAGTCAGGCTTTACTGGTTTGCCAGATCTAGGGCAGAACTTGTTGATGGGTTCCATTGATTTTTCTCTGTCGCTAGTTAAGAGATACAACTTATATCGTAGATGCCGTAAAAGCTAAAAATATGCGCGTCTTTCACGAATAGAATACGACATATCGCACTTTTCACAAGCAATGTTCCAACTACCGAGCCGCTGAGTAATGTTTAACTCACCAGCACATATTGGACAAACTTCATCAAGAAAGGTACTCGGAACGCTACGCCTTAAGCGCTTTGAAAAAAACGTAATGATAGGCCAGAGGTTATCATCGATAGTAATCGTTAAGTCGTCTCTTAGTTCTTCACAAAACGAAGTGAAAATAAGCTCGTCATGCTCGGCCTTATTAGTTGGGTCTTCGACGCGTGAAGCTAAGACATCGAGTATTTCTTGATAGCGTTCAGGCCAGCGCTCTTTGTCAATATTTTGCTTACAGTCTAATAATTCTTCAATGGTATAACTTGAAAAGTTGGGTCTGCTCATGACTTCATCCTTGCGGTTTGTTCTATAGTTTATAAGTCGATTGCGAACAGCCGAGAGCTTTAGCGGCCCCACGCTAATTTCAAATGGAAGAATTACATTTTTTAGCTACTGCCAACGATTAATTCCCTGCTTTACCCGCTTCAAGTATTGGAAGACCAGCTTCGGTTGGAATATAGATGCGTTCACCCTTTCCATCTTGAAGCCCCTTAATCCATACGTAACGAAGGTATTCTTCATTTCCCTTAAGAGATTCACCGATGATTCTATTAGCCTCAGCAGCAGCTTTTGCACGCTCAATATCCGCTTGTCCCTCAGCTTTAGCTTGTACAATTTTCGCTTCACCCTCTGCTTGAGCCAATGTTACTCTCGCTTTCGCCTGCATCAGGGCCGCCTGCTCTCTAGCTTTGGCTTCTTCAATCAGTATTTGTTTGCTCCACTCTGCTTCTTTTAGTGCGGCAATACCGTCCATCTCTTTTTTATATACTTTGTATTTTGGCCAACCCCAAAATAATGCTGCAATAATCAATACAACTGATACCACCAAAAATACTAGACTTCCGAAAGCTATAGCATGTCTATTTGGGTGCATGTTCTCTCCTGCTTTTTATTGTTATTAAACTTTTTAACATTAGGGGGCATGATTGCTGACTCTATAAAAATGTAACCCTAATTGCCTATTTAATGTTGAACATTGTGTTAGCAACGCACTGACAATTTAAACTTTAAGTTCTCTTTCACAGAGGGCCACTCTGTATTAATAATTGAGAATACAACGGTGTCTCTATAACCACCATTTGGCAATCTTTGATGATTCCTTAGCACACCATCCTGTTTAGCACCTAAACGCGCAATAGCAGTACGTGAAGCTTGGTTATGCCAGTTTGTTCTGAACTCTACAGCGATAGCTCCGAGACTTTCAAAAGCGTGGGTAAGAAGAAGTAGCTTACATTCGGTATTGCATGATGTTTTCTGATAGCTTTTGCTGTACCAGGTGTAACCAATTTCCACCCTTTGATTTAAAAGGTCAGCATTACAAAAGCGTGTTGAGCCGATAACCTCTCCGCTCGCTTTGTCTATAACCACGAACGGTAACGATAGCCCTTTGGCTTTCTGCTCTAATGCTGACGTAATATAGTCATCAATAATTTCAGCGCTTGGTACAGAGGTGAACCATAGCTTCCACAATTCACCGTCCGTCGCTGCATTCACTAAGGCGTCAGCATGTCCCATTGTTAAGGGAGTAAGCGTTATATTTTCAGATTCTAACTCTACATCGTTAAACCACATTTTACTTTCCATGTATATTTGAATGTATGTTGCTAAGCATACAATGACTCCAAAAAGTACGTTATACCTAACGAGACAAATACTAGCGATGCATTAATTATTGCACGAGCAATCCAACTAAACTGGCCGTACGATATCCCGACCGCTTTTGAAACTATAACTACCAAGCCCATTAGTCCAAACCACGGCGTGAAAAATAAAACGATTTTCCACTTTATAATTGATACTGCGATATCGTGAAGAGCACCGCTGACAAGGAATGTAACAAGGATAGCTAAAGAAACAGGCAGAAAACTCGCAAGTGGACGCATAATATTGCGCGATAAATAGTAACCCCAGATAGGATTCCAATGCCGCCAAAACACCTGAAAGGACCTTGCTCCGAAAGCGCGGGAAAGCATGTTTGTCATGGAGCCACTTGCCCCTAATGGAACCCCATTTCGTTTTTTAACATATTGCGCAAGAGACAGTGTGCTTTTCATGGTAAGTCAGTCCCGAAATGAGTACCCGTTTACGAACGAGTATATATCTATAAGTAGTTGAACCTACCAACTGTTAGAGATGTATGATGCTAAATCAAAAAAAGCATCGACCTTATCTCCGCGTTTGTTCCAGTTATCATGAGTATGAGGCATGCCCTTTACCTCAATCCTTTCATGTTTTTTCATTAGCTCTATTCTTAACAGTGCACGTTCTTTTTCATTTAGCATTAATGACTGTATTTTTTCTAGTTCGCCAGTGTCTAACCAAATTGCACCACAGCTTGGGCACTCATCTATCTCTACCGCATGGAGCGGGCTATAAAACCTGCGCAACATCACGGTATCAGGGCATTTAGGACAGGAAATCCGTTTATTTAGAGAATCGAGCTCGTAATGAAACTGGCTAAGGTGCTTTGCTAACACATTCCCTCTTTTTTCTTGCGGATTTTCAAAGTTACTTAATGTTTGATTTTCGAGTAAGACACCGCCACATGCTTTGCTGTAATAGACAGGAACTTTACCAACTATGACTCTTTTTAGCGGTGTTTGCGTTCTTGGGCACTTCATTTTTAAAATTTTGTCTAAGTCTTCTGATGTCATTTCAAGTCCGTTTAATTTAAATTTTACTTGTAAGGTTCAGATCTAGGATTAATCA